>CAZWTS010000252.1:0-7305 GCA_964637085.1 uncultured Desulfurococcales archaeon
TTGAAGTCGATTAAACCAAAAAGAATTGAAGCTCTTTCATACACTTTGCTATACATACTTGTCTCTTTGTTTTCCTCAATTAAGCCAGAAAGAATTGGAAGCCGATTCTATGTTCACGGATGGTATGTGGAATTGGCAGATATATCAATTAAATCAAAAAGGGGCTGTGGGTGTTATCTAGCTACTTTGTTTTTATGGGTTTGGTTGTGTTGGGGGATTGTGGGGGTGGTGGGTTAGGTTTTTTGTTCTGGTTGGTTGGTTTGTAGTTGAGGTGTTGTGTGGTGGTTTTTGTTGTTATTGGTCATGGTGATTTGGATGGTGTTGGTGCTGCTGCTTTACTTGTTCGTGGTTTGGGTTTGGGGTTGGGTGGTGTTAGGCTTGTTTTCTGTGAGCCTCATAGGGTTGATGAGTGTTTTCGTAGTGTTTTGAGGAGTGGGGGTGTTGTTGGGGTTGGTGTTGTTGATCTTGGTTTAAATGATAGTGTTTTCCGGGGGGTTGTTGAGGGTTATAGGCGTTGGGGTGGGGGTGTTAGGGTTTACTGGTTTGATCATCATGTCTGGGAGGATGAGTGGATTAGTGGTTTAAGGGGTCTTGGCTTTGAAGTTGTTGTTGATCGTAGTACTTGTGCTACGGGGGTTGTTGCAGGGTATTTTGGCTTAGACGATGATTTTTCTAGGAGGCTTGTTTCTAGTGTTTGTAGTGTTGACTTGTGGCGCTGGGATGACCCGTTATCGCCTTTCCTCTTCCGCCTTACTGATGCGTGGAGTAGTGAGGAGGGTTTGAGGAGGGTTTTCGAGGCTTTTGTTAAGGGTGTTTTGTGGAGGGATGAGTGGAGCCGTGTTGTTAGTGAATACGTTGATGAAGAGCTACGAGGCTATGATAGGATTAAGCGTTATCTAAGAGTTGTTGATGTAGGTGGTTGTAGGATTGTTGTTGCCGTGAAATACTGGGATGGCCCACCGCATCGTAATTTCCTAGCTCAGTATCTTTTATCGAGGTATGGAGCTGATATAGCTGTTATACCAGTTGTAGGCCGTGGGATAAGTCTTCGTTCACGAGAAGTTGATGTACGTAGGATTGCTGTAAGGCTGGGTGGGGGAGGGCATCCAAGAGCTAGTGGTGCCCCCATACCAGCTGGTTTTGTGAGGAGGCTTTTAGCTAGAATTTATCCTAGACTAATACTTGACCCAGTTGTCAATGCTTTGGAGAAAACTGTTTCTGAGGTGGGCTGTATTAGAGAGTGAGAAGGAGAGGGCTGAGAAAATATTATTGGAGCTAGAGAAAGCTCTTGGGGGAGAAATAGATCCAGAAGAATTCCTAGCATACAAGGTTTTCCTCGAAACCCATGACTTGTTTAAGACTCTAGTTGCAACTATTATAACACAGAATACTAGTGAAAACAATAGCTTTAGGGCTTGGCGTAGACTTACTAGTAGGGTTAGAGTTGAACCCGAAGCAATAGCTAGCCTAGAACTAGACGAGCTAGCCGAGCTTATACGCCCAGCTGGACTACAGTACCAGAAGGCGAGGGCTATTAAGAAGCTAGCCGAGCTCATAATAAGAGAGTTCGGGGGAGATGCTTCTAGAATCCTAGAACTACCATTAGAAGAAGCTAGGAGGAAGCTAACGAGTATTCCAGGAATAGGGTGGAAGACCGTAGACGTAGTACTATCAATGTATGGTAAGCCTACGATAGGAGTAGACACTCATATATCAAGAGTAGCTATGAGGCTTGGATTCACTAATACCCGAAGCTATGAGAGAGTTAGAGGGAAGTTAATGGAACTATACGATCCGAGAACCTATCATAGAGTACACTTACTATACATACTACTTGGAAGAAGGTATTGTCGCGCGAGAAACCCGAAATGTAATATGTGTCCAGTTAGAGAGTACTGTAAATACTATAGGGATAGGATTGAGAACCCAGGTAAACGGTAAGTGGTAAGGAGGGGTAGAGGGTTAGTTTTATTCTCCCCTAATACTTGTTTTCAACGGTATGTATCTTACACGGCACTTGTTATCAGATAACTCCTTATGCATGCACGCTATCCTCTCAGAGGGGCCGGCTACGATAATGGTTTCTAGGCAAGTATCCCCTAAGTGGCTGTGACTATAGCTGTGGATTATATCCCGGTATTCTTCTATGACCTTAAATAGTCTTCCATGGTCTACTTTACCCGATATTATCATTATACCCATACAGTAGTGGGGTTCAAGGTAGTGGAGGTGGTCGTGAATGTATTCTTTGAGAGCGCTTACTACTAGGCTAGAGCGGTCGGTGCCAGTTATAGATGCTAGCCGGTCAAGGTCTCTTGCTAGTTCCTCGGGTATTGATACTCCGAAGCGTCTCTTACGGGACAATGGGTGCTAGCACCTCGTTTCTAGACTATTTCTTCTTGAATAATACGGCTAGGTAGACGGCTAATAAGATCAGCCCCGTTGTGCCAGCTGGTGCTTGGTTTAAGGGTACGGCTAGGTATAATCCGGTTAGCCCGGCGATTAGGCTTACACTAATACTTGTTAGAAGGGCTTGTCTAGCACTCTTAGACCATGTAACGGCTATTGCAGCTGGTAATAATACTAGTACGTGTTCTAGTACGACTCCCACCACCCTGATTAGGGCTACGGTCGCGATTGCTAGGAGGGTGAATACTAGGAGGTCGTAAACTCTAATATTAACTCCAGTTAGTCTAACATAGTCTCGGTCTACTCCTAAACATATGTTTTCTCTATGAGTTAGTAATACTGCTATGGCTACAGTTAAAAGTATTGCTAGTGATAGGAAAACACTATCCCATGAAGCTAGTAGGGGGTCTCCAACTATAATAGCCCATATATCGGTTTCTATTGGGTAATGAGTTAACACGTAGTAGATAGCCATAACGCTACTAGAAGCAGTAAAGGCTACGAATACTGCTGTAGCGGTATCAGGGTCTACTCCACGGTATACTAGGTAGCCTACGAAGTAGATGAGTAATACTCCTACGAGTATAGCCCAAAAGTATTCTCCACCGAACTCCACGAGCCTGGCTAGCGGGATAGCGAGTACTGCTGCTAATAGGGCTGCGTGGGGAGAGGCGCTTGCGAGGAAGTAGAGTCTCCTAGCAGCTATAACTGGTCCTAGGAACCCGTAGACTAGTGATGCTGAAACCATTACTATAACCCACCTAGGGTTGAAGGAGAATAGCGAGGCTATTGATGCGGCTATAGCGGTAACATATACTACTATAATACTCGTATACAGCTTCATGCTCCCAGACCGCTGGAGGAGGAATAATAGCATACTAGTAATGACCACTAAGACTATCGTAGCAACTATAGACGCAGTAAACCCTAAGTCAACTCTACTAGTAGGCTTAACCATAGGCTTAATGCTTTCCGCGAGAGATTTTACTTGAGCTGAAACATTCTCAATCTTATCTAGAGTAGGAGACGGTAATAGGAAGGATGGAACATAGATTACCTTAACACCGTGTTCTCGCGCCAACTGTTCTAGCTGCTGGGAAGCGGGGAGTTTCACGGGATAGGTTACAATAGCGATAACGTGTTTCTCGGAGGATAAGAAGTCTCTTATTTCCTCTAAGTCTCTAGGCGTTGCTGGTACGCCGTGTTCTTTAATCATAAGGTATTTTACCGTTACGTTAAGCCATGATACAGCGTACTGGGTTAGAGGAGTATCCGCTACAGCCATATAGTTTAGTTTCGGGGTACTAGAAACTATTTCGTGTAGCCTTCCAAGTACTTGGGAGAGCCTATTCTCATAAGTATCCCTACACTCTGGTCTAAGTTCTCCTAGGACTCTTACAATGTATTTTAAGAAGACTTCATAGTTATGGGGATCATATATGGGGGCATGGTAGTTGGGTGTATGGAGGACTGGGTTTTCTAGAATTATTATACCCGGTATTTTAGGGATAACTATGAGTTCTGCCTTAATTTCACTTTTTGAAACCATTTCCTCTATGCTTTTCTCGAAGGGTGTATGACCCGTAGATACTATGACATCAGCTCTTCTAAGTAATTCTATGTCTTCTGGAGTTAACTGGTAGTTGTGTGGGTCTACACCACTCGGTGCAATGCTTTCAACTAAATCGTTACTGCATACTACTTGTTCTATATCATATACTAGGTTTGGAAAGGAGGCAACTATAACTAAGCCTCTACTTGTATCATTGTTTGCTAAGGCTATGGTAGGAGACGTGATTATTACCACTAATATTGCTAGCGCTATTATTTCCCGAGCCTTCACGGCTAATCGGCCTCTACTCCTGGTGTTCTCTCTTGTTTCTGGGCAGAATTTATATTGTGCACACCCAATTATATTTTTCACGGGAACCGTACACAAGGGGGGATGAGGGGAAGAGATTGCGGGAGAACCCAGTGATAAGGATAGTAGGCTTAACCGTGGGGTACGGTAACGAGATAATACTAGAGAACGTGGACCTAGAGTTCCGGGGACCGGGCCTCATACAAATACTCGGACCCAATGGTGCTGGTAAGACAACTCTCCTACGCACCATACTTGGGCTAATAAAGCCGTTGAAGGGTAAAGTCTACATAAACGATATAGATGTAACGGGCTCACCTGGTAGAGCTGGTTCAAATATAGGCTATGTTCCTCAACTATTCATAACTGGTCATAACCCATACCCGGTTACAGCATGGGAGTTTATTGAGTCTTCCCTCCTCCTCCATAGAAGGTGGCCTAGACTATTCATATCATTGAGTGATAGGGGGAGAATAGAATATATTCTAAAAAGAGTCGGGCTTCCTAGGGAGGCATGGCATAAGAGTTTATGGAATCTCTCGGGTGGACAGAGGCAGCGCGTCCTAATAGCTAGAGCACTAATCCACGACCCTAGAATACTCGTAATGGATGAACCGTTATCTGCTGTAGACCCTGCTGGTAGAGCAGAACTCGCTGAACTCATAGGATTATTAGCGAAGGAGAAGCTAGTAGTCGTTACGAGCCATGACCCCATGTTATTGTTGAAGTACACTAATATGGTTGTCTTATTGAACCGTAGACTATACATGTATGGTAGACCCGAAGAAGTATTAACACTAGAGAATACTAGGAGAATCTATGGAGAAGCAGCAATACCGGTAAAAGAACACGTACACATAAGCGATGCACATATCCACGCCTAGTATCCTCATGCAAGTATAGCGGTAGTTATATAATCCCGGTTATATAACTGTGGTTATAGGAGTAGGAATGTGTATCTAACCATACCTAGAATAGAAGCTAGAGAAATAGAAGAGGCTAAGAGCTGGCTACTAGTCTATGGTAGAAGGAAGACTGGTAAAACATTCATGGTCAAGAAAATATATTCTAGAACAAGATATTATCTAATAACCCGTGGAAGAAACATAGTATACAGGTTATCAAGAGAGCTAAGCATAAAAGAAGCAGTAGAAAACATTGTAAGAGACCTAGAAAACAATAAAATAGTAATAATAGACGAGTTCCAACGATTACCCGAAGAATACTGGGATATAATAGCCTCTACTCACCCAAAGGGGAAGCTCATAGCCGTAGCAAGCAGTTTATCAATTATTAGGAAAGTATTCGATAGAAGAAGCCCTCTACTAGGAATAATGCTCCCCCTAAGGATAGGAGTAGCAAACCCCCTCGACCCTATATGCGCGTTATCGAAGAAACTAGACCCAGTAGAAGCCATTAAATGGGCTATGATTATAAGAGACCCGTGGGTAATCCCCCACTTAGACTTAGAGAAGAATATCGTAGAAGAACTATTATCTAAAGCGGGGAGAATAGCTGAAGTAGCAGTAGGACTCGTAGGAGAAGTATTCATTGAAGAAGAACGAAGCTTAACAGCAACCTACAACGCTATACTTAGGGCAATAGCATGTAATCAGTGGAATACTAGTCTAATAGCATCAAAACTAGCATCTCAGCGAATAATACCGGACCCGAATCCCTCTCGGATAACAAGCTATATACGAATACTAGAAGACATAGGGCTCATAAGGTCTTGGAGACTATACAGGTCTAAAAACAAGTACTTAAGACTAACAAGTAGTATACTACAATTAAGCCTATGTCTCGACGAAAAACTAGGTTTAACGGAAATCATAATCGATGAGGTAGGTAGAGCTAGGCTCCGCGAAACAATAAAGTCTTTCCTAGGCTACGAGCTAGGATTCTATATAACAGAGCTATTAGCAGTAAAATATTCTCTAACACCAGCATACTACATGGGTAAGACGACTGAAATAAACGGCATACTATTAGATAGGCATAGGAAACCAGTATACGTTATCGAAGTAAAATCAAGATTCTTCAGCAAACATGATGTAGGAAAACTATTATCAAGGGCAAGAGAGGTAGGAGCAACTCCTATAGCAGTAGGCCTTAAGGGAGTAGAAAATACAGGCGGGATAATACCAGTTACAGCACGGGACATAGTATCCGAGTTGAAAGACTATTGTTCCACTAAGACTAGATGGCTATAACACTATAAGTGAAAGCACTTAATAGTCAAATAAGCCCCATTGAAACACGGTGTAATAGAGTATTGCCGAAGATATATACTAGAAGCGGAGACAAAGGCTACACCTCCCTCCCATTATTCAAGAAACACGTACCCAAAGACCACCCAGCACTCGAAGTAATGGGCACTCTAGACGAACTTAACTCCTACATAGGCTTAGCTAGAAGCCTCCTACCAAGAGAAAAACAGGAACTAGTAAGACTAGACAATGATTTAAAAGAGATACAATCCAAGCTCTTCCGAATAGGGTCAATGATAATAGGCTTCGGTGATAGAGCCCATATAACTCGAGAAGACGTTAAGTGGCTAGAAGAAAAAATAGATGAAATAAACACGAGGGTACAATTATCCGTATTCGTACTACCAACCGGGCATCGAGCCGCAGCAGCTCTTCACGTAGCACGCACGATTTGTAGAAGACTAGAACGTAGAATAGTCTCCCTAACCCGCCTCCTACCCGGCGTGATTAATGAGGTAATAGTAGAATACATTAACAGGCTGAGCGACTACTTATACGCGGCAGCACTCTACGTGAACCATGTTCTAGGAGTAGGAGAGGAGGAGCTCAAATGGTGAAAATAGTTGTAACAAACGATGACGGCATCTATAGCCCGGGACTCCACCTACTATATGAGGCAGTAAGAGATCTAGGAGAAACTTACATCGTAGCCCCTACTGAGCCTAAATCAGCCGTAGGCCTTGGTTTAACTCTCCATAAACCCATACGGGTAGAGAAGATAATAGTTGATGGAATAGAAGCCTACGGTATAAACGGTACACCTAG
>CAZWTS010000253.1:0-9966 GCA_964637085.1 uncultured Desulfurococcales archaeon
ACCCTTGAAGTCTACTGTTGCTGCATCCATATATGATCCCAGTTCGTCGACTGCCTCGGGAGTCATATAGCCGTTGGTCACCATAGTGTTGAACAATCCGTGTTTCTTAGCCAGTTTTGCTGTGTCATACATGAATTCGAAGAATACCGTTGGCTCATTATAAGTATAGCTTATTCCATCAGAATTCGTTTCTAGAGCCCATTTGACAACGTCTTCTGGCGTAGCGGGGTTACCAAATATTGAATCATATCTTATCTGACTTATAGTCCAGTTTTGGCAGAATTGACAGAAGAAGTTACAACCGGCCGTAGATATCGAGAGTACACTTGAACCAGGGTAGAAGTGCATTAACGGCTTCTTTTCTATTGGGTCAACGTTTGCTGCTGCAAGTAGGCCGTAGACTAGTGTGTATAGTCTACCCCTGTAGTTTGCTCGAACACCGCATACTCCATAGCGGTTCTCGGCTATAATGCATCTTCTATGACAGAGGTTACACTTAACTTTATTATCTGGTAAAGGTTCCCATAGTCTTGCTTCTCTCACGCCATGTTTTCTCTTAACTACTTTTTCTACGGGCTCCATAATATTCTCTCACCACTACCAAGTAGTCTAGAGATCCTTCTTTGTTTTCCTTTAGTGTACCCACCTATTATCTTTAATTCTAAACCACACTTAGGACACTTATTGTTATCTAGCAATACCTCTCTCAGGCCATATTCGTCTCTAATTATTACTGGTGACTTGCATTTAGGGCAATAGGTTGTAGTATATTCTCCACTCGTATCACCTACTACATAAATGTAATTGAAACCTTTATGTTCGAGTATGTCTATTAGTTTCCTGATGGTCTTCCAGTTTACTGGCTCAGTTATTTGCAAGTGTATTGGAGTATCCTTACCTAGAGAAGATAGTTTTTCGGATATATGGGGCCATTTCAGCATTGATGTATTGTCTATTGATAATAATATCTCATAGTGTATATTTTTCTTATCAACTATACTAATGTTTTCTATTACATCACTAAATAATGGTATTGAACCAGCAAGTAAGGGTAAGTCTATTAAAATAGCATCTACATGAAGTTTTTCTAATATGTTCCTAGATACCGAGAGCGTTGTTTTAACCACTGTTTTCACATTTTTGTTCTTCAATTCATCTAATAGGGTTACAACCCATTCCTGTACTAGTGGTTCTCCCCCTAGAACTGATACTATTTTCGCGTTTACGTGGTTGTAATAATCTAGTATTTTTTCGATGCTTATAACTCGGAGATCATAGAGTTTTCCTACATCCTCGCCTCCTACCACAGCACCCCATGGACAATTATTACAAGTGTAGGGGCAGCCCGGAACCCATAGGTTTAGGCTTCGGACCCCCGGGTAAAAATGGTATAGTGGTATTTTCTCTATCATGGAAACTGTTACTGCTGTAACCATCCATGGATACTTATCTCTTACTCCGTCATCGTCGACAACTACTACTCCACAAAACCCTATAAACCCCCTTCCGATGCCACTACATTTACGGGGACAGCGGTTACATTTAGTCGGCATATTTTTACCAAAGCTATAGTGGTACGGATACCAGTTTAAAAGAAGCACGTAAGGGATAAAGTTGTTAAAGTCTTAGACATAAGCTATTACCAGGGAATAATAAATGATAGTCTTAGGTTTAACAGCTACAAATGGAATTGACAAAGAACTAGCGAAGATACTTGGAGCTAAACATGTAATAGTAGAGCACAAATTGTTTCCAGATGGTGAATCCTACATAAGAATACCGGTAAGCGTCGAACACGAGCACGTAGTAATAGTTCAGTCAACCTATAAGCCCCAGGACAAACACTTAGTAGAATTACTATTAGCTATAGAAGCTGCAAAGGATTTAGGAGCGCAGACCATAACTGTTATTGTACCCTATCTAGCCTATGCTAGACAAGATAAGAGGTTTAGAACTGGTGAAGCTATTAGCGTGAAAACTATACTGCGAAGTATTAGGTGTGCTGGAGCAGATACATTGATAACTGTGGAAATCCACAAGGAACATGTATTGACTTATTTTACTGGTACGGCAATAAACGTTTCAGCTATGGATGCATTGGCTGAATATTTCAAGAACATTGTTAAAGATCCTCTAGTTCTTGCACCAGATGTAGGGGCATTACCGAGAGCTAAGAGGTTTGCTAAGATATTGGGAGGTGATTACGATTATCTTGAGAAGGTGAGAGACAGAATTACAGGTGAGGTACGAGTAAAACCTAAGAATATTAGTGTAAAGAATAGAACTGTAATAATAGTTGACGATATAATAAGTACGGGTAAAACAATGGCATTAGCAGCAAAACAAGCACTAGAACATGGTGCGAGAGAAGTATATGCTGCTTGCGCTCACGCCTTATTTGTTGATAACGCGTACGAGAGGCTACTGACCTCTGGTATAAAGAAGGTAGTTGCAACAAATACGGTACCCGTTCCCGAGAAGGTAGTTTCTGTAAGTGTTGCTCCCTATATAGCTGAGACTATAAACGAATTGTATGGTTGACGTTAGAGTTGAAAGAGGGTAGAGAAATACTCTATGCTATTCTCTCCGGGGAACACGTAACACTCCCTCTAGCAGAGCTTAAAGCAATAATAGAGTCAGAAGGCTATGAATACGAAGAACTATTGGTTCTAGACCAGTTAGTATTGTTTAAATCAAAACCCCCCGTTGCCGAGAGAATTACTAATAGGGCAGGGATGGTGCGTGAAGTAGGATTGTTTATCAGTATTTCAACGGCATCTCTTAGCGAGTTTTCATCGAGAATTAGAGATTTACATCTATGCGATCTAGTTAAGGGAAACTTTATTATCCGTAGCCGTAGGTTTAAAGGACATTCACACACAGTTAACGTTAGAGACTTTGTAAATCTACTTGCAGGTAAAATTATTAAGGAATGCAAAGTTAAAGTAGACCCTCTTTCCCCATCAACTATTATTAGATTATTGTTTACTGACGGCATAGTCGTAGTGGGATTAATGCTTGCTAAAACTAATACACGTATATTTACTGAACGAGGACCTGCAAAAAAGCCCTTCTTTAGACCAGGAGCTCTTAGTGTACAGTTATCGAGAGTTTTCGTAAACCTTAGTAGACCAAAAAAACACCAGTTATATTTGGACCCATTTTGTGGTACTGGAGGCTTTCTAGTTGAAGCTGCTTTTATGGGGTTTCCAGCACTAGGGTTCGATTTAAATGAAGTCATGGTTGAGGGTGCTAGAATTAATTTAGACTACTATGGTTTTAGTAATATCGAAGTTTTGAGAGCAGATGCCACACGTATGCCGTTAATTGATAATAGTGTTGGTGCTATTGGAACAGATCCGCCTTATGGGAGGTCTACATCTACTATGGGTTATAAGCTAAGTGATATCATTGAAGGATTTGTTTACTCATCTGCTGATATCCTTATACGTGGTGGATACCTTGTTTTTGCTACTCCACATATTTTTGATGCAAGAAATATTATAGAGGAGGCTGGATTAGTCCTAGTTGAGAGACATTATATGAGAGTCCATGGTAGCCTTACACGTATATTATGGGTGGTTCGTAAGAATTGAAGACTATGATCATGTTTTTAGGTACAAGTGCAGCAGTACCTACGAAGAAACGGGGTTTACCGGCTATAGCATTAAAACATGATGCAGATATATTTTTATTCGATGTTGGAGAGGGAACGCAGTATAAGTTAATAAGAGCAGGGTTAAGCCCCGTTAAAATCTCTGCTGTATTCATAACACATCTTCACGGAGACCATGTTTTTGGACTTCCAGGACTACTACAGTCGATGTCTATGTATGGTAGGAAGACTCCATTACATATATACGGGCCTAGGGGAATATCGTATTTTATAGAATCAAGTATTAGGGCTACTGGTCATAGACCATCATTTGAAATAGCAGTATATGAGGACTTAGACGAAGCCATATATGGGAGTGTCCGGATAAAACGTTTTCCAGTGGACCATGGGTTAAGAGAGAACTACGGTTATACAATTGAGATACGTAAGCCTTCAAAACTAGATGTTGAGAAACTACGGGAAATAGGCCTACCAGTAAGGTATTGGAGTAAACTTCAGAGAGGAGTAGATGTCGACTTTAAGGGTAGGATCATAAGAGCTAAAGACTTTCTAATCGAACGTAAACCTTTAAAAATAGTATATACTGGTGATACAAGACCTATCATGAGAACCGTTGAAGAAGCCAGGAACGCTGAAGTACTAATACATGATTCTACGACAGCAGACGATCTAGCCGATGAAGCCCATGAGGAGGGGCATTCTTCTGCTGGTGATGCTGGTAGAATAGCTCACCTAGCAGGCGTGAGACTACTTGTTTTAACCCATATAAGCGCTCGCTATACCGATACTCGAATATTGTTGTCGGATGCTAAACGCTACCATACAAATACTATTGTTGCTGAAGACTACATGATTATACCAGTAGGTTAGAAGTCCTAATCTCTAGGTATCTCACGTTCCCAGAGAGGTCTACCCTTTGAGGTTCTAGGGGCAAGCCAGTCTATTACTTCATATGGGTTATCAGTTTCTACTATAAACGTTATAGGGCCTAAGGGAGACTCCGAATCAGACTCAACAAACGATAAACGACCCTGAAGTGCTGCCTGCTTATTTATTTTGAATATTATCATATTTCCCATAACCCCCTTGCGTAATATGTTTCTTGCTGCATCAAGTATTCTTTCCCTACGTATTAAATCATGGATTTTTAGTAAGCTTCTATAACTATAGCTTTCAGCTACTAGTATTTTGTAGCCGCTGCTCCTTTCTTCTATTCTAATCTTATCTGGTTCAAAAACATTTCTTAGAGCCCTCTCTATTTTCGCGGGATCCTCTGTTGGTCTTATCTCTATCTCTACTCTAATCTTGGGCAATGTTTACCAGCCTCTCAAGTATTTTGTTAGCATATTCTATGGCTTTACTCTTATCTTCTTCGTTTACTATCATGTAATCTGCTAAAGCTATAACATTACCAATACCAAAACCTAATTCCAGAAAGTCCCTTGATACGAACTCCTCCCAGGTCTTCGGATCACCTGGTCTATTCCTCTTCCTCAATCGTTCAAACCTAGTTCTCGGCGATGCATGAACAGCTATTATAATGATATCACCATAATCTCTAAATACATCTATTTCGTAGAGGCTTCTAACACCATCTATTAATACTATTTTAGATTTCGATTCAATGATCTTTGATACTATTCTCTTAGCTACTGCTGCTGGACCCTCCTTCTCTCTAAGCTCCTGTGCTATCGCATTCAATATGTGCGGCTTATGGGGTAGACCTCTTCTAGTCGCTTCTTCTCTAACCACATCACCCATAACATATACGGGTATACCTTTAGTCCGCGCTATCTCGGAAACCAAGCCTTTACCGGCTCCTGGCATGCCAGTTAAACATATTATCATTCTAGCTACCAAATACAGCACCCTCGCCTAGATAACTCTAATGTAACTCCTTCAATATAGAATTATTTCCGGATTATTAAGCCTTTAACATTTATTACTTATTAATTAATAATACGTTTAACACAGTATTGGGTGTTTAAAAATGGTGTTGAGAGCCTTTATCGCCATAGATATTGATGAGGTAGAAGTCTTGAAGAAAATTATAGCTTTTAGAGATGCAATTGCAGCTACTGGAGCCGATATAAAGATTGTTGAGGACGAGAATATTCATTTAACTCTAAGATTTCTTGGAAACATTTCGGAGACTATGGTCGATGATATATATGAGATTTTAAAATCTATAAAATTCAAGCCATTCAAAATAAGGATTAGCGGTGTTGGATGCTTCCCCAATATTAATAGACCACGTGTTATATGGGTCGGTGTCTCGGAGGGCTATGATGAACTCAAACGTATACGTAACGAACTAGAGCGTAAACTGAGAGGTCTAGGATTTAAACCAGAACGCGAAGAATTTGTAGCACATATAACTGTTGCAAGAGTAAAAAGTGGTAGGAAACGTGAAGCTATTAGAAAGGTTTTAGAGGAATACAAGGATTTCGACGCGGGAGAAATGACTGTAAAATACATTAGGCTTAAGCAAAGTATACTTACACCACATGGACCAATATATAGGACGTTGAGGGAAGTCGTTGCAGAGGATTAATCATATTGCGATATGATGAAATAGAGAAAATAGTATTAGATAGAATTAAACCAAGTAAGGAGGAATACGAAAAGGGGTACCGCATATACAATAAGGTAAAAGAAGCATTAGAGAGAGGGCTCAAAAGACACAAAATTCCGGGCAAAGTAAGTCTTCAGGGATCCTTTGCTAAGGATACATGGATTTCAGGGGAACTAGATCTAGATGTCTTTGTGTTATTTCCAGAAGAGTATAGTAGAGAATGGCTCGAGACCACAGGGTTTAGGATAATATTAGAGTCGCTTAAAGATTATAATTATATTGTAAAGTATGCTGCACACCCCTATATTACTGTTAAAGTAGAAGACGTAGATGTCGATGTTGTACCGGCATTCGATGTAAGGAATCCCGCTCAAATAAAATCAGCCGTTGATAGAACGCCTTATCATACAAAATACGTGAATTCTAAGTTAACATTAAGGCAACGCGATGAAGTCCGATTACTAAAGAAGTTTATGAAGGGGATAGGCGTCTATGGCGCCGAAATAAAGGTTGAAGGCTTCTCAGGGTATCTAGTAGAGTTACTCATAATACACTACGGTAGTTTTAGAAGCGTGTTAACTGAGGCTTCAGAGTGGCAACCGCCAGTGATTATAGACATAGAGGGATATCATAAACCTAGGGAATTAGTAAGAAAGTTTCGAAACAAAGACCTTGTAGTTGTGGATCCTGTAGATCCCAATCGTAATGTTGCAGCTGCCGTCTCTAGGAGATCCTTTGCTACATTTATTGCTGCTTCACGCAGGTATTTGGAGAAGCCAAGTTTATCGTATTTCTTTCCATCGTATCCAGAAATAGATTTGTTAAGAGTTCTCTCTTTACGTAAAACGAGTATGGTAGTAGTATTATTTGATATAAGTTCCCTGCGTATAGCACCAGACATTTTATGGGGGGAATTAAAAAGGACTATGAAGGGCTTAGTCCGGTTTATAGAAAGTAATGATTTTAAAGTAATAGACTATGACTCATGGAGCAATGAAAAAGACCTGGCATTAATAATAATAGAATTAGAGGAGAGAATGCTATCACCATATACTCTACACATAGGCCCACCAGTACATAATAGAGAATATAGTGATAAATTCATTAAAAAGTATCTTGAAGATAATACAGTTTATGGCCCATGGATTAGTTTTGATGGCAGATGGAGGATATTAAAGCCTCGAAGATATCGTGATGTACATGACCTACTACAAAGCAACATAAAGGCTTTAATCAAAGCCCCTGACTTATCTAGGGTACCAGTAAGGGTAGTTGATCTTCTAGAGCTCAAGGAAATAATTGACAAAGATGAAAAACTAAGGATATGGATTAACAGATTCGTCTACAAGAAACCTTCTTGGCTACTCTAAGAGGATGACCATCACATGTATACGTTTCTGAATACTATGGATTTATGTAAAATACTGAATCTGTATAAATACAATGACAACGAATGCTTGGAACTAATAAGCGAGTTTAGGACCACTGGAATAACACATTTCTTAAATTATGGTTTTAGGAGAATTTATGACGGCTTCAAAGTAATAGGTGTAGGTTTTACAGGAATATCCATGCTTGCATTATATAATAATAATATAGTACTAGTGAAGGTTCTGCGGAAAGATTCCCGTCGTGAGAGCATGAAATATGAATGCAATATAATAGAGAAAGCTTCTAAAATCGGTGTAGCTCCCAGATTATACTCCTGTAATGATAAATACATGGTAATGGAATTCATAGATGGATATAGTTTACATGAATACATTGAGAATTTTGAAGCAATAAGTTCTCTCTATGACTTGAAGATCATTTTAAAATCTATAATATACAAGACATTTCTACTCGATATAAATCGAATAGACCACGGAGAGCTTTCCAGACCATATAAACATGTACTTATCTCCCCTAAAGGCGTATTCATTATAGACTTTGACTCAGCAAGTGTGTCTAGAGCACCTCGTAATCTCACAAGTATTTTAAGTGGACTCTTTTTCAGGCGTAATAAATTAGCGAGTAAAATATCATCAGTACTTGGAGTAGATAATAATAATAATCTCTTAAGAAGAATATCATCAATTATAAGAGAATACAAAAAACGAATTGATTTCAGTGTAGTTTTAGAGATAATGAGAGCGTTAAAAATAATCTAGGCTGTTGTTTCCGATGTAGCTGTTGTGCCATCTATAAGAGATGTTGTAGGAGGAGTCGTCGGAGTCTTTGATACTATACCTGGAATACTATATTCCTCGAAGCTTGGGTATCTATACCTGAAGCTTGATGAGAGATATATTATTTTTATATCATTTACAGTTGGTATCTTCAATTTAGAACCACAATGGGGACACACACCACCATATAGGCTTATGACTTCACTAGGCGTAGGTATACCGTAGTAATCTTGACCCACTCTATTAAATCTATAGAGTATTTTTCCGCATTTACTGCAACGGAATATTACTGGCATGTTAGAAACGCCAGGAGATACTTATGGGCTTAGTTAAAGGTAAATATTAATCCAGGTAATACTAGGGTATTACCAATTATTTCTTGGGTATTACTTTATGGTACCCAAATAACTTCTAACCCCACTCTAATGGGTATTTCCACGTATTTTTAACATTATAAATTCAGTAAAATTTCTGAAGATAACTAATATTAACTATACGTCCAGTAAAGTATATACCCCGGGAACTTGTTTCTCAGAGTCTGGGGCCGTCGTCTAGCTTGGCAGGATGCCAGCCTGGGGAGGAATCCCCGTCCTGCCAGGTGTCTATGGGGAACCCCAGAGCGCTGGTGGTCCCGGGTTCAAATCCCGGCGGCCCCACTACATTACTTTAAATTAAATAGACTTGTTCAATCTTGCTACTAGGTGAGAGAAGTATACGTTAATGTTTACTAGTATTGCTGTTGAGGGTTAAAACGATTATTATCCATGTGGTATTGGAGTTCTACTACAATCCTACTTTAATTATTGTGTTGCCAATTGTACTAGTTTTCTCCTATGCTTCCACATTGATGGAGGTATCCATAGTATCCATGCTGGTATGTTTTTAATGAACTCATATGCTTCTTCCCAGGATTCTAAGCCTAGTCTTTCAGCTAGTTTTTCTAAGGGCATAGCTGTGTGAACGTATTCGTATAGTGTTTCGAGGACATCATCTGTTAACTCTATTTCTTTTTCTCCAACTTTTACTGTGAAGCGTTGTTTCTGTTCTGCCATTAACACACACCTTGCTTGTGATAGGTTGTTCGGGTTTAAAAGTATAGTTCACTTACAAATATTTACTTTACGACTGCGTAGCAGTGAGGTTTCGGTTCATATATTGTACCTTCTCTTTTAAGAATTCTTAGTGCTCTAAGAACGAATTCTTCTGCTATATTGTATTCCCTGGCTCTTTCGGCTATTTTCTTCATATATACGCAACCGTAATCTGATTCTAATGATTCATTCTCTATTATATCAACTATTAATGACAGTTTCTCCTGCTGGCTCCTAGCTTTACCTGTCATGATTATATCTATGTCTATCTTGCCGCTCTCAACATCTATTCCAACGCTTTCAAGGAATGCCTTCATTAGCCTAATAGCTTACTCAGCGTCCTCTACTGTAACATACTCTCTTAATGCCATTTTAGCATGGGCTTCGGCTAATCTAACTAGTGCTTCTAACTGTCGAGGTGTTATAGCGACGGGGGACTCCTTTGCGCTCGACGATTCTTGGGCTTCACTCACTTTTCTCATTTCAACGAAAAATTCTTGGAGCAACTTGATTGCT
>CAZWTS010000254.1:0-5111 GCA_964637085.1 uncultured Desulfurococcales archaeon
GAGACAAAGGAACCTCTAGATGCCTATACCATCGCATTAGAGGTAGGATTGGATCCCAATACGAGTGAACGTGAAATATACGAACACCTAACACATATAGCAAAAACGATTAGAAGACAGAGTCGAGGAAAATTAATGCTCTACATGATTCCCCCACGTTGTCGTAATTGCGGTTATGTTTTCAAAGATTTGCGAAAACCACGCAAACCTAGTAGATGTCCTCGTTGCAAGAGTCAGAGAATTTCACCACCATTATTTAAGATAATGGAGGCTTAAATTCTACAACCTTATCGAATTCCTTCTTAAAAACTTCATCACTACTATACAACTTTGTATAGATTTTACCCAAAATACCATTAGAGAAGACTATTTTCCCATCCTCACTCGTAACAGTTAACCGTACAAGTCTATAACCACAATATTCAACACTATAATTTCCTCTAAAAACATCCTTTCCCAATACTCTATCAAGAAGCATCGTCGAAGCCATTAGTTCACCAATAATTCTCTCGTATTCATTCATTTTATTACGTGTCAGTGGAGAAAACCGTATTGGGACTATTAAATTGGATATATTAAACCAATGCATACGTTTAAATAATCTTAAACTCTCGCTCTTAAGATCCCTGTAGATACCAACAATATAGTCTATAAGGTCGCGGCATTCAATACTACCCCTAACAATAATTCCTCTCTCCGATTCCTCTCCAACGGTATAGTTCTCCAACATTTTACATGGGTATATTAGGAGAGAGACATTTACTGGTTTAACATGCCTCACAAAATATGAGTCTATGCATATTCTTTTTTCCTTACCATCGGATATTATTTTACACTCCAAGTAAGCTATGATGATGCGTTTTCTCATAGTATGCTCTTACCCCCTAGGTGTTCGGTTTTTACAAAATTAAATTTATTAACACCCGCCATATATGGTTATAAAAGGGTTGACAGTATGGTTAGAAAAGGTTTATCCAAAACAGCTGGAATAGTAATAGCCATAATAATTATAATCATAATAGCCGTTGCAGCATATTATGCAACACAAAAGCCAACACCAACTACAACAACTCCTACTACAAGCCCAACAACAAGCCCCTCACCTAGTGTAGCTGAGACCACAACTAGCCCTACTCAAACTACAAGTCCAACAACTACAGAAACAACACCAACTACTAGTCCCACGACAAGTCCAACAACCACACCTACAACTACACCTAAACCAGCAAAACCATTCCATATGAGAATGATTTATATCATAAACAATGATCCCGTACCAAGAATAAACATGTTGCAATCAGGTACTGCTGATGCAGCCGCAATACCAATAGAGAATATACCGGACGTTGAAGGATACACTATGGGTAACTATAAAATAGTAGTAGAAAAAGGATTATTAGAGCCCTCAATAGTCTATGTCGTACTAAACTGCAATAAAGCACCATTTAATAACACGCTAGTTAGACAGGCATTAGCTTATGCAGTACCATACGAGGTAATCATACAGACCGTGTATGAGGGCTATCTAAAACCGCTCCACGGCATCATTCCCTACGGCTTCCTCGGATACACGACATATAATATAATAAACTATACTGCAATACCATACGAGGAGCGGCTAAACAAGGCAAAAGAACTACTACAAAAAGCCGGTATTGATCCAACACAATATACATTCGAGATATGGTATAACGCCGGTAATACACAAAGAGAAAAAATAGCAACCTTACTCTCAGAGAGCTGGGGTAAGCTAGGATTTAAGACCTCAACTAGATCGCTAGAGTGGCCAGTATATCTAAGTAAAGTAGAGAACGGTGAGTTCGACGTATACATCATAGGATGGGCACCAGACTACTTAGACCCAGACAACTATGTAGGACCATTATTCTACGGAGGAACTAGGTTCAAAGAAGTAAATGTAAACATGGTACAGTCAGCTGATGAAATAGGCAATTACGTTAAAAATGCTGTAGTATTCGATACCGAGAAATACTACGTAGTAGTAGGCGAGAAGGGTACTGGAGCAACAGTATCGGTAAGCGGTAAACCATTTATTGTTGTATCATACATAGTTGATGAAGAGGCCACAAAGCCCATAGAAAACTCAACAGGCTTCGTTGACATAGATCCAGCATTCTATAGGAATACTACAGTAGATGCCCTTGCAATAGCTGGTAGAAGAGAAGCAAACCCAGAGATTAGAGAAGCAATATACAATGCACTATTCCAGGCCTCAAATAAGGAAGTACCAATAATACTACTAGGCCAGTATGTCCTAGTGAGACCCTACTGGAACTGGCTCCACGGCAGATACTATCATCCAACCCTAGCTGAAAGATACGATCTCCTCTACGAGGATGCTGATGCACCAACAGTTAACACTGGTATTAAAGACTATGTAAACGATCCATACACGTATGTAGTAGCAACAATAGGATGGCCAGACACTTTCGACCCAGCATTCAACTATGAGACCTTCGGCTGGGCAATATTCCACAATATCGGTGACACTCTGGTAACATACTGGAAGGAGGAAACCAAAGAAGTATCACCGGATCTCGCAGTAGCCTGGGTACACAATGCTGATGCTACTGAATGGTACTTCGTTATAAGAGGTGGTGTAAAAGCCTATGATCCATGGCACGATAAAACCTACGACATATCAGCACTAGACGTACTATTCACCATATGGAGAGTTGCAAGACTAGAAGGTGACCCATCATGGATGGTCACTGAGTTCATAGACACCAATAACTCGAAAGTATATACTGAAGAAGAATTCGATCAAATACTAAAGAACAACGAGTTAATAGCAGAATACAAGGGACAATCAAAAGTAGTAAAGTCGCTAAATGAGCTGCTAGACTTCTTCGGCTATAAGGGTGAGACCGCAGGAGTAGTGTACATAAAGCTATACTATCCGTATGGACCAATACTAAGTATCCTAGCAGATCCATTCCTAATGGTCATACCAGCACAATACCTATTCGATAACATAGAACAACTACAAGGAAAGTACGAGGAAGCAATGAATGCTGCAGAATGGGGTAAGAACCCTGCAGCATGGGCACAGTACATAGGAAAGGGCGAGAACGAGCCAACCCACCAATACTTACACAAGTTCCCTGTAGGTACAGGACCATATTATGTCAAGGAGTATGTTGAGGGTAGCCACATAGTACTAGAATACAACCCATACTATTGGAACACAACACTATGGGAGGAATTATACGGATTTAAGCCCTAAATATTGTATAAATAATCAATTATTTTTTACCTCCTTAAATATCAAGTTAAGCTTATAACTTACACTTTAAAGATTTCATTTAAGCTGAAGCTCACTGGTGTACACTGTGGCTGAGCTTAAGAGATTCATTGTAAGGAGACTAATTACATTTGTTCCAACACTTATAGGCGTGACACTTCTTGTATTCATAATTGCTAATCTAATACCAGCTGATCCGGCAAGAGCATGGGCTGGAGGAGAGAAGGCTAGCCCTGAAGTTATTGAAAGGATTAGAGAAGAATACCATTTAAACGATCCATGGTACGTACAGTATATCTTCCTTATGCAGAAACTGTTAACTAACGATATTGTTAGCCCTAGAACACATAATAAGATATGGGATGACCTACTCTTTGGCACCAGTCAGGGAGTAGCTGGTGCTGGAACCAAGTATGGTAGATTCTTCATAACATTGCAATTGACCCTCATGGCTTTCCTTTACATAGTATTTATAGGAATACCCTTAGGCATATTATCGGCATTAAAGAAAGACTCACCGTTGGATAGCGCTGTTAGGACTTTAGCATTAGTTGGTGTCTCGACACCAGTATTCTGGCTAGGATACTTGTTAATCTATATATTCTTCGTTAAATACCGGGTAATAGAGTTAGCTGGTTTTCCAGAGCCCAGCCAGCGTATAACTGGTATAATGGTGATAGACGCACTACTACTAGGTGAAAACGATATAGCTTTACAGATAATTAATAGGCTAGCTCTACCAGCTTTTGTTTTAGGCTTTATAGGTATAGGCGTTATAGCAAGAATTACTAGAAATTCATTCCTTGAAACCTGGAATGCAGACTATATAGAGTTTGGCAAGGCTAGAGGGCTTAAGAAATCAAGGTTAATGAGACATGCTTTGAAGAACGCACTAGTACCCATAGTAACAGTACTAGGACTACAATTTGGCGGACTCTTAGGCGGTGCTCCAATAACTGAAACCGTTTTTGGCATACCCGGTATGGGACGATATATGGTCGAAGCAATACGTAATTTTGATTATCCAGCACTAATAGGAGGCGTCCTACTGTTTGCACTCATATACATGTTGGCGAACCTGATAGTAGACATAGCATACGCGTTCATAGATCCTAGGGTAAGATATTAAGGGTGAAGCCCGTGAGCGCTGAGGAAGTATATGAGAAAAAGATGTTGGATCACGTAAGCGATTTCTTCTTAAAAATTATAGTTAAGGTAATGGACTCAATAAAGCCTGGTTGGAGTACCAGGAATAAGTCAAAAATAGATGAATGGAGACTAATGCTATATGCACTAAATAGGTCCCCCACAGGCATAGTGGGGTTAATACTTGTTATCGCATTCGTTATAATGGGGGTTTTTGGACCCTTCCTCGCACCCTATAGTTATAGTGATCTACTAGTATTCAAGGACAGTCACTACCGATTCATCCCTCCAGGAGGTACTGGGCCTGGCGGCGAAGTATTTCTTCTCGGAACAGATGATTACGGGCGCGATATGCTGAGCCTAATACTTTATGGTGCTAGAACATCTCTTGTAGTAGCTTTACTTGTAATGATCTTTGGAGCACCGATAGGTATTATCTTAGGGCTTATATCAGGTTACTATGGTGGTAAAATCGATGAACTAATAATGAGGATTACAGATATATTCCTAGCATTTCCGGGCCTCATATTAGCTATAGCTTTCGCTGCTACACTACCCGATAGGCTCCGCGGACTCCTTGAAGCTAATCCCTGGCTTCAAAATATAATGTTATCACTATTCGCACTAGACCCCGCCGATGCTCCAAGGCTAGCAAACTTATTATCAGTTATTGTTGCTATAGTAATCGTATGGTGGCCAG
>CAZWTS010000255.1:0-18401 GCA_964637085.1 uncultured Desulfurococcales archaeon
AGTCCTCTACGCGTGGTTTAATCAGCGGAGACCTAGGGTTATAGATGAGAAAGTATTGGGGCTAAGTTATAGTGGCTTGTATAAGAGGTTAAAGTCTCTCGCGAAAAGAGCTGGCTTGGATCCTAGGAAAGTTAGACCTCATGTATTAAGGCATACTTTTGCTACGCAGGCTTTAAGGAAGGGTATGAGCCTTATAGCTGTTCAGAGACTACTAGGCCACCGTGATGTAAAGGTAACCCAAGTGTATACTCACTTACTTAAAGAGGACTTAAAGCTACAATACAATGTTGCCTTCGGCAACGGGTTCAATGTAAACCCAGTGCCAGTTCCACAAGCTCAGCTCGGAGGGCCACTATATCCTAATCCTACTCCGCCATACCCGTCTCAGCATATTGGTAATAGTCCTCAGCCTTCGGCTGTGATGACTTCTCAATATCCAGTATACCAGCATTATAATGGCGCTGGTTTGAATCAGTATAATCAGCAAGTAATACCAGTTCAACAACAATACATGCAGATTCAGCCTTTAGGAGCGACTGAAGCATCTGGGCAACAGTCTCATAGAGGTAACCACTTGTATTCGACACCGGTAATGAAGGACAATAGTAGTGGTCAAGGTAGTAGTGTTAATGCGTTAATCGTATGTCCTTATTGTGGGGCGAGTATTCCAGCTGATAGCGTTTACTGTCCACGCTGTGGGGCTAGGCTTAAACCCTAGCTCCAGAGGGAATAATGTTATCTCAGCTAATATTCTCGAGTACTATGAGGAGAGGGAGAAAAAGAAGGAATTAGATTATTGATTCCTACATTATTTTCTTAGAGTGTTTCCTATGAGAGCTGATATTGTGCCGTAAATTGCTCCGCTTATCATTGCTCCAAACATGTATATCCATAACATTACGTCTGTTATTGTTGCACCCCATAAGAGGTAGTCGAGGAATGGTACTACTAATGCTGGTAGTGCTCCAGCAAGTGCCCCTACGCCTACGCCCCATCTACGGTAACCCGTTATGGCGTATGCTATCTCCGACATTATCCCTTGAGCTATGCCATAGACTATTACTGATGAAGCATAAATTGTCGGTAGGATTGCTTCTACTAGTGCTCCTAGCGTTTCCCCGAGGAAAGCGGCACCGGGCTTACGTATTAGTGATGCTGCTAATGGTCCACCGATAAACCATAGTCCATAAAAGGCTATTCTTGCTACTAGTTTACCTGCTGCAGCTTTTGTTAACTCGTATGGTATTTCCGCGAAGAAGAATATTAGTCCAACGACGACTGCTACTACTGCTAGTATTGCAAAATCTATAGCAGTATATCTCCGGGTAGTCATAGTCTACCCCTAGGCTTGGAGATTAATCATAATTCTTCATTGAAAATTATTGTGTCGGCCTCTATATGTTTTTTCTAGAAATAATGGTATAGTGTACTTATCGTAGGAAAACTATGGCCAACGATACCATTACCTGAATTACTGCTAGTGATAGGATTAGTATATCCCATAACGTGTACTTAGGGTTAAACTTCTTTTTACGTAGTTGGAATCCGCGGAGCTCAGCTGCGATACCTATCCAATAGGCTCTATCTACTCCAACGGCTACTAGTGGTAAGAGTACCCCTATAACATCTGTTGGTATTATTAATTTTGTCCTATAGCCTCTCTGCCGTCGGATAAAGAGTATTTCGTGGTAGTCATATGTCATTAGGGGTATGAGTCTTATAGCTAGTGATAGAGCAAAAGCTAAACCTTTAGGTAAGCCTAGTTGTTGTTCAAGTGATATTATTAGTTCTCTTGGATTAATCATTGATACGAATATCATGGCTGCGCCAGTAATGGTCATTAATCTAACAGCTACTATTAATGTAGCCCACAAAGCGTTTTCACGTATTACTATCGGTCCTAGGATTAAAACTGGTTCACCATAATTAACGAATAATATCGCATTAAGGAATAACGCCCAAAAGGCGAGTAAGAGGGCTATGGGGAACAAATAATACTTCCTCTTTAATGCTAAGATTAGTCCTACTATAAAGTTGGGTATAGCTGGAATTAGTAATGCTGCTTCGCTTCGAATAGTAAAGGCTAGTATCGTCATTATTATCGAGTAGATGAACCATGTAGCAGGGGAGACTCTGGGCATTATTTGAACCCCTCTTCAAGCCATTTTAACCCGTACTCTAAGCTTACTTCTCTCATACGCTTGTTTTCTATGAGGTATAAGCGGTCGGCTAGATCAGCAACTACTCGTGGGTCGTGGCTAGATATAATTACGCTACGTTTCTCCTTCACAATGTTATATATCCATTCTATTACGCGTTTGTATAGTTTTAAGTCGAGGCCCGTTGTAGGTTCATCTAATAATACTATGTCCGGGTCATAGCCGCGGGCAATAGCTAGGGCTAACCACCTACGTTGTCCATGGCTTAAGCGGTGGGGTGACATATCTAGTAGTTGTTTAAGCCAAGGAGCCTCATTGAATATTTTCTCAATAAATGCTTTACCACTCTTCTTATACAAGTCTTCAAGTTCACGTTTAACTCTGGTATGGATAAACATATAGTCGGGGTTTTGTGGTACATAGAATACTTTAAGTCTATCTTTCTTGAACAATACTTCGCCACTAACTGGTTTTAATGCTCCTGCAAGAGTTTTAAGGAATGTTGTTTTCCCGCTTCCATTCGCACCTATAACTACTACTACTTCTCGTTCACGTACCTCGAAGTCTATTCCTTCTACGATAATCTCATTATTGTATCCTATACTGAGGTTCCGGGTTTCGAGTAGAAGGGTTCCAACGTTATTATTGGGTTCTCGTAATAGTATTGGTGCACGAACATCTATGCCATGTTTTTCTAGGAATTCTAGGAATACTTCATCTACTTCACTCATCCTTCTACGAGCTTTTATAACACCGTTCTCGAGTAGGATTATCTCATCTACTAGGTCTAGGAAGTAGCGGGCTTTATGTTCTACTACTATTGAAGCTCTACCAAATCCACTAACATGTTCTCTAAAATATCTTCTAACTTCACGGACACCCCATGGATCAATAGAAGCGGTGGGTTCATCAAATAATATGACTGGCGGGTCGTGGACTATGGCTGAAGCAATTGTTAGCCTCCTCTTTTCCCCGCCTGATAATTTCTCAATGCTTGTAAATGCTTTATCCGATAAACCGAAGGCGTTGAGTACCCTAAAGGTCTTCTCTTCTACATTATTGAATCCTAGGTTCTCTAAGACAAAACTCACTTCATCATAGGGTGTCGGCATTGCTATCTGTTTATCTGGATCCTGTAATACTACGCCTACGAGTCTAGCTACTTCGCGGAAACCCTCTGGTTCTAAGAGATTTATCTGGCCTATCCTAGAATAGCCCTCTACCTCACCTTCTAACAGATTGTTTAATACTCCCGTCATCGATAACAGAAAGGTTGTTTTCCCACAACCACTACTCCCTACAAGTAATATGCTCTCCCCCTCACCTAGTCTTAGGGAAATATTTTTCAGCGTAAACGAGCTACCACGATACTTAGCTCTATCTATTTTAACGTCTACAAGCATTTTCTATCAGCCGAAGCCTAACCCTAAACCCCTCTTTCAAAGGTATAGGTTTAGGGGAATAATAGATTATTATAAACTAGTATTTCAAGATAAGTCAATAAAACACCTAAAGAACCCCCAACTATGATCTGGGATAAGCTGTGGGCACGGAGCCTTATTCTAGCCCAGGCGACAATAGGAACCAATAGGAACCATATCCAGTAGTATCCATCATATACTATTACTAAGAAGGTGAGGGGACCCGTTAAACCATATAAATGGATACTTATCTTCCATTTCAACGTAATAGCTATGGTAATAAGAGTATTACACACATAAGCAAAAGACAACATATTAAAAACACGTAACCCGTAGGCAAGCGATAAGGAAAATAGAACAATAAATCCCCCAAGGGAAGCTAGAAGAGGACCTATACGAAACCTGCGATTACTAACAAACCAGTCTCCAACAACACCCCGCTTAATCAAGAACCACACATAAATCGTTGGTGGAAGAAAACTCAATAATAAACCAACAATACCGAACCATAGCGAGTTCTCAATAAATCCAAGCCATAAATAAATTAACCCAGCTACCACTGGAGCACTAGTAATGAGTGAAACATAATGGGCAATCTCTTCAAGACGTCTCTTCAACGCATTCCCACCTATCCCGTAATAGTTATTGTTCATTGAGGCAGGGATCAATATAACCCTTTATATGTAGACCGCTTTCTATGGGTACAAGTTCTCTACGAGGTAGTAATTTATTGTGTGATGATATATTTGGCTGGGGTTTCAATACAGAAGAATACAAACTTACCGTTAAATTAGCAAAAGAGCTTCAAGAAAAATATGGTAAGGACTTTGAACTATTGTTCTTTACGGCACTATGGGTTTCCGAGGATCCAGATGATAAAGATCTAATTGCTTCAACTAAGGGATTAAAAGATGAAGTCATGCGTTTTATAAGAGAGAAAAAGACAGAGGGATTAGTAAGGCTCTGCAAGAACATACTAGTAGATGTCTTGAAATCATTTATACCGTGGCTCGAGAACGTATATGGAGGTAAAGTAAAATACGTAGAAATAGAATCTTATTATGCATCATATAAGGATATGATATTAAGGTTCTATATGGAATCTCAGGGAGAAGAAAGGAGGGTAGCTTTTCATCCTTGTGAAACACCAGATGGTTTACCCTATCTACTGATATTATGTGAATTAGAACCGCTATGTGTTGTCGTGTGTACGGAGAGCTATGAATTCGATATAGATGGAGTAGAAGTCTCCTTTATAGCTCTCGTGTAGGGAAAGCATATTTTCTAATGTATTTGGTGCGGGGGGTGGGATTTGAACCCACGCAGGCCTACGCCAGCGGATCTTGAGTCCGCCCCCTTTAGCCTGGCTCGGGCACCCCCGCACCTATTTGTGAGTGTATCTTTGCGTGTTACTTAAAGATTTATTGTGTAATATTCTATTCTGGCTTAATTGTTGTTCCAGGGTTTTCTCCTTTTACTGCTCTATACACGTTCTCTGGCCGTGCTCCGTTTACTATTTTTACGATGAGCTTACTTCTCTTTATTATCATTAGGCTTATGGGATCCATGAGTTCATAGCCTCCGGCAGTTGGGTGTTGTTCTTTTACTAATATATTGTAGAGTTCATCAACTGTTAGTTCTCTTAATAGTTTTGCATCTGGGTGTTTCCTTGGATCCTTATCGTATACTCCTTCAACAGTAGTAGCGTTTACTAGTAGTTTAGCGCCTATGGCCTCGGCTATTACTGCTGATACTGCATTAGTTGATTGGCCTGGTTGAAAACCTCCACATACTACTATTTTTCCACTACTCCAAGCCTGTAGGAATTCCTCTAGGCTCCTCGGTACGTCCGGGTATGCTAGGTCGTCTAGAATTACGGTGAAGAGCATTGCGTTTAGTCTTGTAGCTGCTATTCCTAAAAGGTCTAGCATTGCTTCACTTAACCCGAGGCTCCTACCAGCACTAATATATTCTCTTGCTACCCTACCTCCACCTACAACTATTGCTATCCTATAGCCCTCGTGGTGTAGCTTGTTTAGTATTTTAGCATATTCTCCTATGATATCTGGTTTTTCTGGATTAATCCATTTACCCGATATTTTTACCACTACAGTCTTATCCAAGTTCCTAGCCCTCTAACACATGGTGCACTAGTCCTACTAAAACCCTTATTAAACACGGTTTAATGTTTCTATCTTGTAGTCTCTCTACTCTAAATAATACCACGTAAATCCCACTCTAAAACCTAACCCACAATAGAGGTGCACATCCAATCATGGTCCCCCCTATCTCTAAGAGAGCACTAGAAACACCAGTTTCACCACATCGTGTTTTAGTAGATCTAGCATTAGAGCTCAAAGCCAAGGGTAAAGATGTGATAAGTTTCCATGCAGGTCAACCAGGATTCCCCCCAGCACGTGAAGCAATAGAAGAACTCATTAAATTATTACGTGAACAAACTTTTTCCACGTGCTGTTATGCGCCAAGTAGAGGTTATCCTAGGCTAAGGGAGCTAATAGCGGAGGACATAAAGAAGTATGGCGGAATAGAGTTAGATCCATTAAAACAAATAGTAGTAACAGTTGGTGGAGCAGAAGCATTAAACATAGCAGTTCTAACAGCACTTAATCCCGGTGAAAAACTCCTCTTATTCTCGCCCACGTATAGCGTGTACTGGGGTCTCGGCACCATACACGGCGTAAAAATAGAGGTATGCAGGCAGGAAATCGACACCGAGTTCCAACCAGACCCAGAGTGCGTAAAAGAAAAACTATCCGATGAAAAAGTAAAAGCTGTTTTATTTGAAAGCCCAGGAAACCCGACAAGCCGCGTAATCAAGGAGGATATAGCTAAACTAATAGTAGACCTAGCATATGAAAAGAAGAAATGGGTCTTCTACGACCAGGCCTATAGGCACATATACTATGAGGGTTCCCATCTCTGGATTCAACGTTATACTGGCGCAGATGAAGTAGTAGTAACAATAGACAGTTTCTCAAAAGACATAGCAATACCAGGCTTCAGACTAGGCTACATGTTCGGACCAGAAGAATTCATAAAACATGCTGGGAAACTAAAGGGGTATATAACGATAAGCGCACCAAACATTTCACAGAAAATAGCAATGATATACCTCGAGAAAGGATTAAAAGAAAAATACCTTAGAGAAGTCCTACCAGAATACAAGAAGAGAAGAGACGCAGCCTACCAGGCGTTGAGAAAATATCTCCCTGAAGCAAGAGCAATAAAACCTAGAGCTGGCATGTACTTATTCCCCGATATATCAGCATATCTCGAAAAAACAGGGTTAACAGATGTAGAATTTGCACGCCGAATAGCTGAGGAGAAATACGTAGTAATGTTGCCAGGCTCAGCATTTCATCCAGGAAGCAATCGTTATCTAAGAGTAACCTTCGTAACAGAACCCCCAGAGAGAATAGAAGAGGGTATAAAGAGGGCAAGTGAAGTAGTAGAGAAACTAGAGAAAAGATAAAGACATTTCTTTTTTCATCCCATAACTATAGTTTTCATAGACTTCTATCTAAGCTACTTTAAACACGTCTTAACTATCTATAGGGATGATGTTTAATAGTCTTATTTCATCCCATAAGTCTTCTCCAACAAAAGCGGGGTACACCATAGTAGGCGGTACTAGAGTTCCATTTTCGAATACGTAGACACCCGGAGGCGGTGAGGGATCAGCTATGTAGTAGGCTTCACCATTCACTACTATGCTATCCGATAATTTCACGTTCCCAAACCCGCTATGATACTTTAATGGTAGCTTTGGTGGAGATGATAGTTTCACTCCAACCATTGCGTGGGGGGTATTCACTACACCGTCTCCCGTTACATTAGCTAAGATAATCACTGCTTCTATATTCTCGGCCTTCAATATAGAGGCATAGAGTACCGCGAAGTCTATGCAGACCCCGCTTCCAGAATATAGAGTATAGACTGGGTTTTGTACACCTATATTATAGTCGTAAGATCTTGTCTTATTATATGATAACTGGTAAAGTGCCCATAAAGCATAGTGTGCAAATAATTCTTCATCGCCTCCGCTAAGCTCCCAAAGCTTCCCAGCTAGATCTCTAATACTCGGGTCTTTGGAGCCGTTAACAACTAATGGGATGAGCACTCTAGATTCTTCTCCACGATATAATGGCAAGGGCCTCATAGCATCTAAGGGTAATGGACCTACACTAGTACAAACTCTAACCCAGTAACCACTACTAAACTCGTATAAATAGAAGCAATGAGTAGTAGGAGGTAATAATCCTCCACTAACAGTAATAGTTGTAGTCAAGGTTTTAGTTTCGGTTATTGTTTTGGTCTCCGTAGTAGTCTTCTCTAACAAGACTGTAGTCGTGGCGGTCTCAGTCTCCTTAATAGTGGTAGTGGTAACTAATGGAATCGTAACAGTAGAGCTTACTTTTTCTGTTATCGTAGTTGTTACTGGCATACTAATGGTTGTAGGAGTTAAAACTGTTGAAACAACAGTTTCAGTAACAGTAGTTGTACGTGGACTTAAACACGATAATCCCGGTAACGATAATCCAAATACCGATACGAGTATGATCCCTATAATAATCCCCAATAAAAGCCCTCCCATAAACAATGAACTACTAGCCAAATATATCACACTCTAGTAGTACGAGTATTCAATAGAACTAATACTAATATAAAACCAGTTGTAAAGGCTAATTCCATAATATGCGATTAAACCCCCTATTAACCGCCTTCATAGAGCGCAGGTGAGAGCCAAACAGTATCACCATCGCGTACTTCAATGTCTCTACGCCTAACCCATCTACCATTAATATAAATCCACATCATTGGTACTCTTTCTTCAAAAAATCTAATTTCTGGTCTAAGCTTGCGTATCTCGTTTAATACGTCTTCAAGTGTTGCTTTATCCTTTCTAACAATAACTAAATCCTCAAACTTGCCGAGAAAATCATAGAGCTCGCCAAAATACTTAACTCTTACTTTTACTGGCATCTCTATCTCCGGGTTTTAGTATAGTGTATGTGGCTAAGAATAAAGAGTTTTGATCTAAATTTACATCCATCATCAATGTAGAGTCTAATCATCTACTCTCTTCTAAGTGCTTACACTTTTATAGTATACTATGATTCTAGTATACTTGGGAGATGTATACGTGGGTACAAGAGTATTATCCATTAGGATAAAAGAGGAGCTCCTAGTAGAAGCACGCAAACTGGGCATTAATATAAGGGAAACAATAGAAGAAGCATTAAAGAGGGAGATAGAAGAACAGAGAAGAAAGCAACTAGAAAAAGCCATTAGCGAGGGACTAGAATCGCTAAAAGAAGTAGATGAGAAAGAATGGATAAGAACAATAAAAGAGATACGACACGAAAGATAGGGAAATCCCTCACTCAAGGCGGTATTCTTGGAAAATATTGTAGCGGATAGTAAAAGATATCTCATAGATGCTTCAGCGATTTATCCTCTTATCCGTCGACTAGGACTTAAAATAATAGACATGTTAGAATACTTTGTGGTTCTAGACTTAACGCTATACGAAATCGGTAACACTATATGGAAGGAATACAAGAGAGGACTAATAAGAAACCCCTATAAAACCATGGAAATGTTCTCCAAACTCCTAGAACTAATAGAGGAGATTAGAATAAGACCAGAATGGTCAAAGGAAATCCTCGAAATAGCACTAAAACACAATCTAACATTCTACGATGCCTCATATGTGTATATCTCGATAAAACACGGATTAACCCTCGTAACAGAAGACAAAGACCTATTAAACACCTCAAATAACGCTATAAGAGTAAGAGAACTACTAAGCAAACTAGGAATAGAACAATAAAAACTACACTATAAACCCAAATAACTCAAAAACAACCACATACCACACAAAAACCCCTATCACCCACCATAAAACCCATAGCACACCATCAACCAGAGTACTCTCTCCCAACCCTCAGCACTCTTCTTCCCGGCCACCATCACGCATGGTAAAATTAACTTCCACTTAACTTTCCACCCAGTAAAATTAACCACCCTGAAGGAGCCCTGAAGGAACCCCAAGTAAGTGATGGCAGACCAGATATGCAGTTGATCCGGGTCAACTAGTTTAAGAACTCTACTAGTACTGTATGCTTCTATCATAAGAGTTCTCAGCACCCCTATATAGGTTCTAATAATAATACACGAATATTAACACTAAGCCGAATAAGCTAAGGGTATTACTCGACTCTGCACACGCTAAGGGCTCCTCTCTCCGAGATCTAAGTCTCCGACCATAGAGTATGAGTACACAGTATAGCTAACCTATTAGGGAAGATGAAGATCTTTAAGCGATCCCACTAAACTATAACTCCTAGCTAACGTAAACAAAATACAACTAGTATTAAATCCCTGCAGTAAACGTTAGCGGGAGCCAATGGTATTACCCTCCATAACACACGCAAATAGATGTCTGGCCCGAGTGCTATATCTGGGCCGCGGATACATTATGTTATAGTTTGTCTAACTAATACTATGTTTTTAAGATAAAATTACCTTATTAAAGGTTCTATGAGGCTCAAAGTATTACGGGTTCTGAGATACTCCTTGGGGTTTCTGGGAGTAGGGCTAGCTCTACACCCGACTGTGTGTTAGTGTGTATCCGCGGTGATTGTTTGTTTATTGTCTGGTGTACTAGTTTATGTACTGGTGTACTGTTCGGGTGTGTGTTTATTGTACATTATATCGTTTCTAAGTGTGGTTATTAGAAAAACTATTTTTATTCCGTATCGCTATAGTTGATTACTTGGTGAGAAGGTTATGGCAAAGTACAAGGTTTGGATAGACAGAGACCAGTGTATATCTGATATGGTTTGTGTCGCTCTATGTCCCGATGTATTCGAGATGAACCCTGACGACAATAAGAGCCAGATTGTTGAGAAGTGGAGGACTGATCCAAACAATCTTGGTGAGGGTATCATACCGGAGGAGCTTAAAGACTGTGCAGAGCAAGCTGCAAACTCTTGTCCAGTAAACATTATCCACATAGAAGAAGTACAAGAATAACGTGGCTCTATGATATTATCATTTACTCTTTACTTTTTTACCTGGAAGGAGTCCTCTAATAGTAATTAACACTGTTATAGTCGTTGTCTACTCCGTATAGCCCCAGCTCTTATATATCTAGGATAATGCTCACCCATATCTTATGGTGTTATAGGACTTGAATATAGCAAGCGAGCTCAAACAAATACTAGAAGCACTAGAAGAGAAACCACGCGGCCCCGGCGATGTTGTATCGATAACTGGTATTCCCCGATACCGCGTCCTAGCTTACTTCCACTTATTAGAATTCTTTGGCTTCATAGATAAAGTATACTCTAAGGGATTATACAAAGTATATATTCTAACAAGCCTAGGACGCGAGCTATTAGAAGGGTTAAGAAAAGGAGTTGAGGTAAAGATAGCCCTTGAGGCCGCGCCAGCTATCCCTAGCAGGCAAGACAATACAAGTGTAGAGGCTGTAGGCTAGGACTAAATAGTATGTTCGTCCAATAGTTTTTTGACGTCAATGTCTTCTAGATTATGCTCTACTAAAGGTTTCTCTCTAAGTGCTACTAGTACTTCTTCTAGTGCGGGCTTGTCTTCCCTACGATATATTATCCCTATGGGTATCCGGTCTCCCCACTCCCATGCCTTCTCCCAAGCGGCAGCGAAATCTGTTGGATCGTGACCAGACTCTTCTAGTTTATAGACTCGTTGGCGGAAGTACTGGTACGTGTAGATATAGTTGTAGGTAACACATGGTTGCAGTATGTCTATAAACGCGAAGCCGCGATGCCTAGTGGCTTCTACTATAAGGTATTTAAGGTGCTGTATGTCTCCAGCAAATCCGCGTGCTACGAAAGTCGCACCACTAGCTAGGACTAATGCTATAGGGTTTATTGGTTCTACTATTGCTCCCTTAGGTGTAGTTTTAGTGCGCATACCTTTAGGACTTGTAGGTGATACTTGTCCACGTGTTAGCCCGTAAACAGCGTTGTTGTGTACTATTAGTTTTATACCAATATTCCTACGCGCAGCATGTGGGAGGTGGCTTATACCTATAGCGTAGGCGTCGCCATCGCCACTAAAAGCATAGACTGTGAGCTTGGGGTTTGCTAGTTTTACACCAGTAGCTACGGGTATGGGTCTACCGTGGATTACGTGGAACCCGTTTGCTACAACATAGTTGTTCATGCGTCCATAGCATCCTATACCGGTTATAACTACTATTTCCTCTGGATCAAGGTCTAGTTCTGCTAGTGCTTGACGGAAAGCTACTAGTATGGCATAGTTTCCGCAGCCGGGGCACCATTGAATCCATCTACGTGAGTCATAGTCTTCGGGTTTATGGGGCATTAGCCTATCACCTCACGTAATTGTTTTGAGAGAGCAATTGGGTTGAAGGGTCTTCCATCAAACTTGTTTATCCTCTTCTCGATGTGGAAGCCTGTTTCTTGGCGTATTAGGCGGGCTAGCTGTGAAGTATAGTTGTTCTCAACGCTTACTACTTGCTTTGCCCTTGTAAGCACGTCTAGTACTTCTTTATCGGGGAAGGGCTTCATTAATACCACTTGGAGTACTCCAAGCTTATACTCATCCCTTAGTATCCTGAGGGCCTCTAGTACTGGGCCTTTAACAGAACCCCAAACAACTATTACTGCATCAGCTTCCTCAGGTTTTATACCATAGTACTTGGTTGTGGGAAAGCCTTGCCCGCGGAGTTCTTTTAATAGTGTTTCTAGTTTGCGGAACCTTTTCCTCCACATAGCTATGACTTTCTCGGGTCTTTCAGTATAGTAGCCGTGTTCGTCGTGTTCGCTACCCTCACAGCGGAATAGGGCTCCTCGTGTTCCGGGTATTATTCTAGGTGATACACCAGTTTCCGTGATCTTATAGCGTAGGTATTCTTCTCCTTTCTTCTTTAATTCTTCTATGTCTCTTTCTGATAGTATTGGTCCTCGCTCTATTCTTACGTTCTTAAAGTAGTCTATGGCGTCTAAAGTGTAGTGGGATTCAGCTAAGTGCTTGTCTAGTAAAACTATTACTGGTAACTGATATTTCTCAGCAATATTGAAGGATTCAGGGACGTAGTAGAATACTTCTTCTATATCTCCTGGTGCTAGTACGACTACGGTGTTCTCACTATGCCCTATGTTTACAGCAAATAATAGGTCTCCCTGAGCTTGCTGTGTAGCCATACCAGTACTCGGGCCCTGGCGTTGAACGTTTACTATAACTAATGGTATCTCAGCCATAGCTGCTAAGCCCACGCTCTCAGTCTTTAGCGATAATCCCGGTCCCGAAGTAGCAGTCATAGCTCTTACGCCAGCGTAACCTGCTCCTATCGCTATTAGTATACTTGCTATCTCATGTTCTGCTTGAATGACTACTACTTTGAAATCATCTGCGTGTCTTGCAACATACTCTAATAGTGGGGTCTGAGGAGTTATCGGGTAGGCGGCTAAGAGCTTCATACCAGCTTTTATCGCTGCAATGGCTGTAGCGGTGTTCCCGTCGATAAATAGTTTTGGTTTATGTTCACCAACTTTTAGGGGTTTAGGCGGCGCTCCCTTATACTGTTCTTTTGCATACTCGTATCCTCTCCTAGCAACCTTTATGTTCTCATCAATGTATCGTGGCAGTATTCTCCTAATAGCCTTCTCAATGTACTCGAAGGGTAGTCCTAGAAGGTAAGCAGATGCACCTACACCAGCCATGTTACGAGTTACTAGAGGGGCTTTGAGTTCTCGTACAATACTCCTCATGGGTATGGGGAAATAGTATAGGTCACTGCGTTCTGGCTTGAGCCCCTTAACCTCGTCTGAATCATATACTAGTATACCGTTTTCGCGTATTTCGTTTAAGCGTCTCTCAACAGCTAGCTTGTCTAGTGCTAGGTAGAGGTCTACGTAATCTAGCTGGGAATGCACGGGTTCTCCGAGTCTGGCATAAATCTTATACATGTTATGGCCGCCGCGGATGAGGCTAGGGTACTCATTGGTTCCAAAGACATAGTAGCCCATGTAGATTAGTGCTGAAGCAAAGACTTGGCCAGTCCTCATAACGCCAGCGCCAGCTGGGCCTCCAACCATCCAGGAGATTTCAGTGTTTTCTTCCGACAAGAACGATGCGCCTCCATCATAGACTGGGGTTTTAACATATTTGTGCGTTTCTAAATAGAGTTACTAAACCCATAAAAATTTCGCGAAAACAGTAAGTACCCCTAATATTTCTTCAACTAGTATATTTACAAAAACATTTTATCCTAGTATTTAGCGCTGTGATAAATATTCCTCTGGTGGAACATAGAATAAGAGCTTACCCTTATGGTAGTCGCGTATAACTGTTTTAGCAGCTTCCTCGACTAGGGGTTCCTTAGTCTTCTTATAAAGCCATCCCCTATGTATTGCTATAAGCTCGAGTATACGGTAGGGATCCTTCTCCCTTATACCATAGGCTTCTAGTATAGCGTAGGGATTATACTTTAACGCCTTCTCTATCAGTAGCATAGCGGGTCTAACGGGATCCTTAAGTTCTTCTGGAGGCTTACCACGTATAATAGATTCTAACTCGCCGCCTTCAACTGGTATGACTCCGGGAGTATCTATCATGTAAATCTTTGGCTCTATCTTATAGAGTTGTGCATGCCTAGTATACCCTGGGCTCCCGGGTATAGGACTAGTAGAAGCACTATGCCTCCCCTTTAACGCGTTAATAATAGTTGATTTCCCAGTCTTTGGGAACCCTACTACAGCTACAATAGTCGGGAATCCAGGTGCAAGACTCTTAATAGTGCGTCGAAGTACTCGTGTACCCTTATGGTCTCGTGCAGCCATATAGACAACATTATAGCCTTCACCACTGAACAGTTTCTTCCACTTCTCAGCAACACTTCGCGGGACGAGATCGGCTTTATTTAAAACCAGTATTAGTTCGCGGTCCATACGCTCAACCATACGCTCTAAACGACGGCTACGAGTACTAATAGGATCACGTATATCGATAACTTCTAGTACTATCTCTGAGCGTTTAACAATACTTGCCAGCAAACCCCATGAAGCAAGCATCAACTCCAGTAAACACCTTCCAACACTATACCTCGCATAAACTTAGTAAAAGAAAACCACTAGTATAAACCTATCCCTCAACCAGATAGGAGAAAACATAGTGGAAAAAGGGGTATTAAAAACAGTTATAATCTGTATTGGAGCTTTAACGCCACTTAGATAAAAGCTCTCTCACACGACTCAAACGATCACTCCATCCAAGCCAATTATAGAAGCGCTCAAGATATTGGAGCTGAATTAATCCAACATCACTTCTAGCCATACACATAATACCAGCCCAGAGATTCTAGAATAAAACAAATAGACAACTGCCTAAAAACTCTTACGGCAAAAAACGAACACCATACCAGTCACACACAAACACACCCAAATGAAAAACAACAAACTGAATACCCGCAAAGCACTTATTAGACAACACAACGGATAAAAAGCGAGGCCGAGTCGCCGCCGTAGCTCAGCCTGGTGGAGCGCCGCCCTGGTAAGGCGGAGGTCCCGGGTTCGAATCCCGGCGGCGGCTCTATTCTTTCCGTTATAGTTATTTTTCGTAATATGGTTTGTTATGAGTCAATTTATTGTATTATTGTATTCAGCAAATCGTTTGCTTTTAGTTTTATTGTGGGTGTATCGGTTTCCGTTATATTTATATTTCCGATATATCTGTTTCCGATATAGTGTGTTTGGTGGATGGGTATGGTTCCAGAGGGTCGTGGAGAACGTGGTGAGAAAGAGGGTCCTCATAGAGGATTACTTGGCTTCCTAGTGCTTGTCAGTCTTGTTAAGGGAGAGGCTCATGGTTACGAGGTTATGCGTAGGATTGAAGAGGTTACTGGTGGTTATTGGAGACCTGCTCCCGGATCTCTATACCCGGTTATTGATTCTTTAGAAAAGGAGGGGTTGATTGAATGTATTGTTAAAGAGGTTAGGGGTAAGGCTAGGCGGGTTTGCCGCCTTACTGATGATGGTTGGGGGGCATTGCTTGATTTATTGGAGAAGAAGGTTGAAACATATATTTCTATTCTAGAGCACTCGTTGGAGGCTTTGGATAGAGCTGTAGAAGTCTTGGGCTCTGAGAGAGCTCGTAGAGTCTTGGGTTCATCTATTAGTGGGCTTAGACGTGTTTGTGAAAAATATTGTAGATGAATAAGAGGGGTGGTTAGGTGTGGCGAAGCCTGTTCATAGTGATATGATGAGGTATAGGGAGCGTATTATAGGGGGCTCTATTATTAAGACTACACTATGGCTTGCTTGGCCCATAATACTGGGTAATATAATTAACATATCATATAATCTCGTTGACACTTTCTGGCTCGGCAAGCTAGGGAAGGCTTCCCTAGCGGCTCCAACAGTAAGCTGGCCGCTAATAATGTTATTCTACTCTATCGGTATGGGGTTCAGTTTTGCGGGAATAACACTAGTATCACAATATGTTGGAGCTGGAGAGTACCGTCTAGCTAGTAAGAGTGCTGGGCACATCCTGGGATTCATGCTTTTCCTCTCACTAATACTATCTGGTACTGGATTTACTTTATCGCCAATAATTCTTAGATTAATGGGTGTTCCAAGCGACGTCTTACCCTTAGCAATTAATTATATTAGTGTAATATTTGCTGGTATACCAATAGCCTTCCTAGGCTTCGGCTTCAATGCTATTTTAAGCGGTATAGGAGATACACGTACACCAACAATCCTTGGAGCAATATCATCCGGTATAAACGTAGTATTAGACCCATTATTTATCTTCGGATGGTATGGGTTCCCTGAGTTAGGAGTAGTTGGAGCAGCGGTAGCAACTGTTATCTCTAGAGCTGTTCTCTCGGTTATGGGAATAATATTACTTGCCCGCGGATTCCGAGGACTAAAACTCTATCCTAGAGACTTAATATTCGAGTCCTGGTGGCTTAAGAAAGTAGTCAAAATAGGCACACCCATATCGATTCAACAATCAGCAAATTCTCTCGGATTCGTAGTAATGATGGGGCTGGTTTCTCGTCTTGGCACAGCAGTTATAGCAACCTATGGCATAGGTATTAGAATCATCGATATAATACAAGCCTTCACTTGGGGTATAATGCGCGCGACAACTGTAATGATTGGACAGAATATTGGCGCTGAGAAATATGATAGAGCTGAGAAAATAGCTTATGAGAACATGAAGCTAATGTTCGCAGTACTAGGCATAGGGGCAATAATAATATTCTTATTCCGTGCTCAATTATTCCAAGTATTCATAAATGATCCCCAAGTAATAGCAGAGGGGTCAAGGTTCCTAGCAATATTCCTGCCATCCATACCGTTCTTCGGCTTATTCTTTATAGTGGGAGCGGTTGCTAGGGGATCGGGGCACAATCTAGCCTTCACAATAATATCTATTATACGACTATGGATTCTACGTATAGGTTTAACCTATGTATTCTCAATACTTATGGATATGGGTTCTACTGGCGTATGGATAGCAATGACTATAAGCAATATAGGAGCGGGTATACTAGCGTTAGCATGGGTTAGAATGGGTACATGGAAGAAACGTGTAATAGAACTCCCAACGAGAACACCTGGAGCTATGCCTCTAAAAATGAGTGAAGATGTAAGTGAAGGTGAGGACTAATTCTCTCTATTTTTAATAATGTATTGTTTGACATGTTCTAGTGCTTCATCAATACTAGTATAGGGTCTCACAAATACTGGTACAATACCGTTCTCCTCAAGGAACCTCTTACTTCGGGGACCCATAGCAGTTGATACAAAATACTTGCAATCCCACGGTTTGAGGAGTTCAAGTATCTTTCTAGCTTTCCTAGGATCATTGTGATGGTGTTCCTCTTCCTCCTCCTTAACAGTATTCTCTACCTCACCGATTTTTACGAAATCGTTTCCCTCCTCATCGTATTTGAAGAGTAAGTATTTTTCTGCGTCTCCAAAGTGTCCCAGTCTAACAGTCTTCCCATCATCTGTTGCAATTGCTATACAAGACATGGCTTAGATCCACCTAAATAATAGTATTCTTGTCTAAAAGTTAATTAACCTCCATCATAACCATAGGGATAGTGTTGATTAAATTGCAACTTAATCCTATGGTTGAGTATTAATGGTGGAGTACTGGTTATTTGATCTTCACGCCCACACGGTTTGCTCGGATGGTTTAATGAGTGTTAGAGAGTTATTAGTTACCGCTAAGAATAAGGGGTTAACGGGTATTGCTGTAACAGATCACGATACTATCCGTTGTGTACATAGGGCATTAGAACTAGCACATGAACTAGGAGTAATAGTAGTACCTGGAGTAGAAGTAACTACGCGTGAAGCTCACCTCCTATTATACGGAACTATTTCGGAACTACCAGTAAAATATAGAAATAAACCAAGTATCTTAGACGTACTAGACTATGCACATGAAAACAATTTATTTGCGTCAATAGCGCACCCTTATGGTAGGCTTCTCAAACCATATCCCGTAGTCCATATTAGGGAAGCAATAGAGAAATCCCATGGTATAGAAGTAATTAATGGGAGAACTCCCTTCAAAAGCAACTTAAAGGCAATAGAACTAGCTTTAAAATACGATAAAATACCAACTGGAGGCAGTGATGCACATATTCCAGAAGAAGTAGGATCAGCGAAAATATTATTGAAAAACCCCGTAGAAAACTATAGAATGCTTATAGAGGAATTATACAAGAAAAATCATATCATATATGGTGGTAGACCTCTACGTGAGA
>CAZWTS010000256.1:0-3740 GCA_964637085.1 uncultured Desulfurococcales archaeon
CTTCGTCTCCGTCGGGGAAGTATGGATGTTTGTTATAGTACTCCTTCATTTCACTACCTAAGCGTTTCAATTCTGTTATGAGCTTTCCTACATCTATTCCTTTCTTCTCCATATCTCTCCTACAATACTGGCATAAACACGGCATTAACGGTAACAATATATGAGGTGCTGTGTGAGAAACTGGAGGCTTAGGGTATCTTATATAATCCAATTCTAACTCGTGAAAATCATATTGAGATACGAGATCTTCAATCATTATTTTAACAAATTTCCGTACGTGGGGATTAGATGGACACATAAACAACCTCTTATAATCAGCTAAAGTACCATAGGCATCAATTGCGCCTAGAGAAGAATTTCGTCTAACTGCTCTCTCATATCTAAGAATAGGAAGCCATATAACGCATCTCAATTTATTATAACTCTTACAATTATGGAGGTATCTTCCAATAATATCGACTTCTAGCTCCAGTGTCTGTATGGGTTTTAGCTCCTCGGGTAGGTTGTTATATCTTTCTAGTTTTACTTTCCAGTAGAATGCATTTTCTTCACTTAAATATGATAATCTTTCATCATTGTGGAATAGTATGTTTGGGCCAGGCCAATTTTGTCTTTCCTCTACATATCTAGCACAAACACTTATAGAATTAAAACCGAGCTCCTTTATCTTCTTAATTGTTGAAGTAATGTTATGACTCGTTAAATCCCACGGGTGAACCCATATACCTTTAATCAAGATCATCTCCTAGTACTGCTTTTTGTAGTAGGGCTCTTATTTTATCGTATTCATTATTATCAATTAAAGAAACTATTTCTTCATAACAAAGCTTCCCTGTATAACTAGGATAAGGCACATATCCTATGTAGCCGTTTGAGTATCCTATTAGCATAACCTTTCTGGGTTTTGCAAGATTCTTTAACTCCAACTGGTATTCTATGAAGAGCTCTCCTGGGAATGATAGAATTAGTAGATTATCTCCTATTCTAGCTACATGTATTTTTACCTTTATAGTCCTAGTATTCTTTAGCAACATGTTTCTTCTCTTAGCTATACGTATCGCGTAGACGTCGCTTTCTAAAGCTCTAAGTACTCCAGGTGGAGCATTATTCTTTTTTGCTTTTTCAAGTCTATCCAGTAATTGTTGTTCTATTTTAGTTAATTTTTCCGTATCCACGGGTTCCCGTAGTCTCAAGGTCTCAGTAATAGTCTTGGTGTGAATGCACAATGAATTATTTGCCTTCATTTCTTCTTTAACATATACTATTTTTTCGATTATTGGTCTAGCAAGCAAGTTTGAGAGGTATTTCGCTTCATCAAAATCCTGCTTACTTCGAGAAAATCTAGTGCTAACGTTACCAGCCGCACCATTAAAATAGAGTGCATTTATGCCTAGATTTTCTTCTATGTGCTTAATAGTGAAACCAGCTAGGTCACCGCTATACAATAGGTTATCAGGTCCTAAAACAGTGGGATGACAAGCATAGTTTACGATAAGTACCCGTTCACTCCCATACTTTATATATAATAGAGTTGATTCTTTATCAACTAATCCTCGACTGTCAACCCTATTTGTCGCAACATTGCTATTTACTCTACAATTAAGCGCCTGTATACTTGTTATCTTATTACTTTTCTCTAAGGCTATTGATACTCCATTATTTATTTTCCACGTTAGTTCTCTTAGATATTTTTCTACTTGATTCTTCTCATCGTTGGATAATTCCTTTGTACTCCATAATCCTAAACTTACTTCGGGCCCGCTATGCGTATGAGTGGCAGCAATTATAATATTGTTACGAGATAAACCGTAATTTTTTTCAATCACTTGTATTATATCATTATATAGAGCATTATCGATTCTAATTAGATCTAATGATATTAACAATAGTTCTCGATTCGAATCGTCCATATAGAGTATTCGTGCGTATAGAGGATCATGTGCACCAATACTCTTACCCTTTCTATTAACGTATCCAGCCATCGGGAGACCGGGTTCTGGTGTAATATCTACTTTTGTAAAACCTACGTACACTTTTCTATCGCCTTCCTAGACATCACTTGTAATTGCTTTAGCTAACTTCTTCGGTCTATCTATGGGGCAGTTTCTCTTTACACCTAATCTATACGATAATAATTGTAATGGTATTACGTTAGCTATAGGTGTTAGGTGACGCGTTGTTGAAGGCGCTGTAATAATGTCTACTGGTACGTTTATTAATGTCTTTGTATCTTCTGTAGCGATTACTATGACTGGAGCATTTCGCTCATATGCATCCTTTATTAGAGGATATGTTGCTTTTACAGCAGTTGCCTCAGCCGGCATTATAAATATTGTTAGAAAGCCTGGTTCTACTAAAGTTATGGGTCCGTGCCTAAATTCGCCGGCCTCCATTCCTTCAGCGTGGAAGTATGCTGTTTCTTTTAGTTTGAGTGCTCCCTCTAATGCTATTGGATAATTTATGCCACGTGAAAGCACGTAACCGCTACTTATCTTTCTAAAAATCTTATCAACTACGCTACTAGACTGAGAGTCAATTATCGGTAAATAATCCTTTATTTTCATAGCCAGCTTTCTTAGTTCTTCAACATTTTCTCTAACTTCACCTGACTTAAGCTTGCCTAAATATTCACTAGTCTTTAATGCTATGAGATACAAGACTGCTAGTGTTGATGTAAATGTTTTTGTTGCAGGTACACTAATCTCTGGTCCAGCGCCTATTGGTAGGTATAAACTGGCTAATGCGGTTAGCCTCGAATCAATATTGTTTGTTACCGCAAGTATAGTTGCACCACGTAGCTTTGCTTCATAGACCGCTTTTACGACGTCACTTGTTTCACCAGACTGTGAAATTGCAATAACAAGTGTACCGGGTGAAACATTCTCGACATGGTATAGAGGAAATTCAGCAGCACTCAATACTACGGGACTTTCATCTGCTAGCTCGGTTAGATAGTATCCGGCGACAAGTCCTGCATGTAGGCTGGAACCATTAGCTATTATATAAATCTGTTTAGCTTCACCTACTAATCTTGCTGCAAAGGATAAATACCTTTGTTGCAGTACCATTGAGGCCCTAAGAATCGCGTAAGGGTTTTCATAGATTTCCTTCAACATATAGTGAGGATAACCATCTTTTTCGACTAAGTGGCTTGGAACGTCGAGGCTTTCTTCTTTTTTCATAGTTTCTCTTAAATCCGGTCCATATACTTTTACACCCTTTCCTGACAAGTATGCTATTTCACCGTCATCTAGCCTTATATATTTCTCAGCGAAACCGTAGAGAGCAGTCTTTGTAGATGATATATAGTATCCTTTCCTTGAAAGCCCTATATAGAATGGCTGTAGTTTCGTATAAGCAAGTATAGCTTCATCAATTGAAGACAATATTGCTATACTAAATATGCCTTCAACCCTTTTCATTGCTTCACTAAATGCCTTAAGTATTCTTTGCTCTCTGTTCATGAATGCTTCAATGAGATGCGGAATTACTTCGAAGTCGCATCTTGATTTAAATCTATGTCCTTCGACAATTAATTTATCTCTTAGATTCTCATAGTTAGCTATAATCCCGTCGCCCACTACAGCTATCCTACCAGTACAATCTAGATGCGGGTGAGCGTTATCGTAATGTGGTCTTCCATGAGTAGAGAACCTAGTATGCCCTATCCCAATGGTGCTATATAGGTTTCTTAACCCTAATTCTTCGAGAACTTCATCAATCATATCTTCAAACTCTTC
>CAZWTS010000257.1:0-5190 GCA_964637085.1 uncultured Desulfurococcales archaeon
CCGCCAGCCCATGGGGGAGGACCTCCTCCCTGCCACTGGTCTCCCTGCTCACTCCATCTCCTACCTTTTCTTCCCTTACCTCTACCATAACCATAGTAGTCGGACATTTCTACTCAACCATTTATCCAGTATAGTATCTCAAAGATTATAAGTTGAAGTGAGAAATAGCCTAGACCGTCCCGGGAGCCGTAGAGTAATTGACAACATGTTCTGAAAGTCATGGTATGCTTTAGCAATGTTTTTCTATTATCGGTGAAGTGTTCTAGTATGGGGAGGAGGGTCTTAGTGGATCGCGAGAAAGAATACGCAGAGGTTTCGTCTCTAGCTATTCGTCTCCGACAATTCCTGTTTTACGTTGTAGAAGTATTCGCCTACATGTCTTATGGTATGATTATTGCTGGCGGCGCTCTCGTATCCTATGTAATAGGTTATTTCATAGGCTTTTGGTTCGTGGGTATAGGAGTATTTATAGCATTAGTTATTGCAACTCTTATTGTTGGAAAACTCATGGTTACGGTAAGAGCTAAACCAGGTGCTTCTAAAAGGCAGAGTCTAGTCTTTATCATCTCATTTATATTTGCTTACGCAGTTATACCGCGGTTGTTTCCTAGACCAGCAGATTATGAGTGGTATTCTGTTATTTGGCAGCTTGCACTAGGTGTTGCTATTCTAGTTAATAGCATAGTAGCTTATAGCAAGCATACGAGCCTCCTACACTTATTTGCTGGTATATCACTAATACTATCGTTTACTGTAACAGCTTACTTATTATTCAATGACTTATTTATACTCTCATGGCTATTCGCTTTAGGCTCTACACTACTAGTCTACTTCGCTGTAGCCGCGTTAATCCTAGTTAAGGGCATTAGAGTGGTGACAGGATAACATTGAGCAAGAATAGAGATAGGCTACTGACGCCACGTGAACTAGACCCAGAGCTCATGAACCCTAAGAGGTTCTCTATTGTAACCTATCTCTATGTTTTCGGCCCCAAAACTATGGCTGAGCTAGTCCGGGCTCTAGGTTTAAGCTGGGGCGACCTTGATTCAAATATACGTAGGCTTAGAGAGAAAGGCTACGTCTCCACGAGGAGACAGTTAACGCTCAAGGGGCCCAGAGTATTTGTAGAATTGACTGAGAAGGGTAGGAGAGCTTACGAAGAACTAGCCCGAAGACTCAACGAGATTACTAGGCGTGTGAGAAGCTGAGGAATAGAGGAGGCTTCTCTGGTTTTCAGAGATTCTCCTCATCTTATATATTATCTATGCGTCTAGGATAGTAGAGAGCGTGATCAGGGTATGCCGCCTTATCTACAAGTAATAAATGTAGTGAAGCGTTTCGGTAAAGTAGAAGCATTGAAAGGTGTTTCGTTAAGTGTTGATAAGGGTGAGATAGTCTCATTACTCGGCCCCAATGGCGCTGGTAAGACTACACTACTCAAGACGATAGTCGGCGTATTAGCGCCAGATGAAGGAGAAGTACTTGTTAACGGGAGAGATGTCTGGGCTAGTCCTGGAATTAAAGCTGAAATAGGTTACTTGCCGCAAGAGAACATATTGTACAAGAGTCTTAACGCTTATGAGAACTTAATGTTCTACGCATTACTCTACGGGTTACCTCGGGGGGAAGCTAAGAAGAAGATAGGGGAACTTATAGAAAAACTGGGTATGAGGAGTTATGCTAAACGCTTAGTTAGGACTTATTCTGGGGGCATGAAGAAACGATTGTCTATTGCAGCAACAATAATACATGACCCAGTATTACTCGTATTAGATGAGCCTACAACGGGGCTCGATCCACATGCACGTAGGGAAATGTGGGAGCTCATAAGGGAATTGAAGAAAAAGGATACAGCAATACTATTAGCAACACATTATATGGAGGAAGCAGAGGAACTAAGCGATAGAGTATACATTATTGACCAAGGGAGAATCATAGCCCATGGAACACCTAGCGGGCTTAAGAAAAAGTATGGTGATGAAACAGTAGTAGAATTAGAGGTAAAGAATCCTTCAATAAAGCTTAGAGAGGCTCTAGCAAAATATAGCGTTAACAATAGAGTAGTAGTTGACGACAACAAGTATAGAATCTATACTAGAGACTACGAGGAAGTACTCCCCAAACTCATAGAAGAAGCAGTACGCTATGGAGCTAAACCCATAGCAACTCGTGTGAGAGAACCAACTCTAGAAGACGTGTTCATAAAACTCACTGGGAGGAGACTAGAGTGAACACGATTAAAGCAGTTCTAGCCTTCCTTATGAGGGATATCAAGGGTATTTTCCGTAGCCCCTCTACGATGTTCTGGATAATAGGGTACCCAGTACTCCTACTATTAATGACGGTCTTCATATGGGTTCCACCCTCACAGCCAGCATATACGGTTAACGTGGCCTTAACGACTTATCCAGAATACTCGGAGAATATAACTTCGATGTTAACTAGTATAATGGAGAACATAACCATTAACAATACAAGGTTATTCAAAGTAGTAGTCGTAGAAAACGAGTCAGAAGGCCTTGAACTACTAAGGTCTGGGAAGGTAGATGCGCTACTAGAGTTTCCATCAAATCTATGGGACATATTATCTGGGAAAGCCTATGCCAACAATACTTCTACCGTCAATCCAGTAAGAGTCTATGTACTAAGCTCTGGTACTAAAACGCAAATAGTATCATCAATAATCCAGGGATTCCTAGATAGGTTTTCACTAGAAACCATTAAGAAGAGGCTAGAGATAACAGCTTATTATGCTGAAAAATATGGCTCACAATATGTTCCAGAAGAATACCGTGAACAATTCCACTATTGGACTCAGTGGCTGAAAACCCTTGGGACACCATTAAACTATACATTAGAAGAAGTTAGACCGAAGGGGTTACTTGGTGCTTTCAGTAATCGTGCAGCTATACTTGGCTGGATGCTTATAGGATTAATAGGTGTTCAAACACTCTTCTCGGGGCTCATAGTGGCTTCGAGTAGTGTTGTAGAAGAGAAAGAAAACGGTACGCTAATACGTATACTTGCATCACCAATAAAGCCTCTAACACTACTAGTAGCGACTACTGCTGGAGTATTAGTGTCAGTAGCTCTTTCAACAATAGCGATAATAGTAGTGGGACTAGGACTAGGAGCCTACATACCCTTCAACCCATTGAACCCCTATCACTGGCTAGCAATTCTATACATAGTCTTAGGAATATTCTTCGTAATAGGTTTGGGGCTAACTATAGGAATGTTCGTGAGGAGGTCATCAGCAGCGACAACAATATCCTTCATAATAGCCTTTCCAGCAATGTTTACAACTGGAGTATGGTGGCCGCCTAAAGAATTCCTACCCCAACCACTAAGACTGCTAGCAGACTATTCTCCACTAACACAAGCACTAGATGGTGCGAGACAAATACTAGTCTACGGGGCATCGGGTACTCAAGCACTAGCACCATTACTCTACGTAGTCTTAGCAGCACTAATAATGTATGGTATAGGAGTACAAGCATTCAAGATAACGTTAAAGAAAAACCTACTACAATAGATAATAGTTGGGGTTGCTTCCTCGAAAGACTCTTGCCTAATATTTTCTTAGACGCCTCGTAAATACTTGTTCACGTATTAATACTATTATATAGAATGCTAGTCCAACAATAAAGGATTTCACGCAAAAATCTACTACAGTACTCATTGAGCCCGGCGTGTAGAAGGGATTTACTTGTAGCGGGTATAGTGGTGTTATATTCGTGTATACTATTGAGTCGAGTACAACGTGTAATATTATACCTATTATACCAGCAGCTATAAAATGACGTAAATGTAGCTTGGTTTCCGGTACTAGTCTTAGAGCCGAATAGATATCGTGGAGGAAGGGTTCCAACCAGTACATGAAATAGCCTAGTAGTGTTCCAACGAGTACTGCTGATAGGAATGTGTGGAAGAAGCCGTGAACGGGGTAGTTTAAGTGGAGCCTCCATACGAGTAAGGGTTCTATATCTACTATAATATTAGCTAATAGGAAAGTGGGTAAATGGATAAGCCTCCTACTTGGAGCACCAAATAATAGTGCTGGACCCAAGTGATAGGGTGTAAAAGGCGTGGGGATTCCACCTCTCACATAGTTTTCAGTAGGCGCTCTAATAAACGGGGTGGATTTAGATTAGTGTTGGAGTAATATTAATGCTTATAATCCTACCCGCGTTCTTAAAGCCTAGTTTTCGATAGTATTCTACTAGTTCGTCTAAACAGTCTATTACGACGTATTCTACTCCCCGTCCTGCTAGATATTCTATTATACTGTATACTAGGGTTTTACCAGCTCCTTTACCCCAATACTTCTTCTTAACGCCAAGTAATGGTATGTATCCTACTAGGCTTTGACCTGAGCCTAGACTAGTATTGTAGTGGAAGTAGCCTGCTCCAACTGGTTCTCCATCAAGGTATGCGAGAATTATTTTTCCACGAGTTTCCTTAAACCATTTCTCTAGCTCTCTATGGTTTAGCCATTCTAGTTCTTCCCCGAAGGCGTCGTGTATTATTTCGAGGAAGGGGGATGCTAGTTCTATTCCACCGAAAACTATCCTGTAATTATAGTGGAGAGTATCGTTTAGTTTACGGGTTCCTCCATGACTGCTTATCCTATAGTACATGCGATAATACCATGTGTAATAGTGGGGCGAGCCTATAGCATCCACTACGGTTTTATGCATTATACTATGTTCTAGTCCAAGCCATATAATAGTCTTAGCGGCTCTAAGCTCTACGCATTTATCGCGGAGAAAGCCTAGTAGAAATAACACGTTGTCTCTAAGGGAAAGCCTAGTATGGGGACATAGATAAGAATAGACTACTCCACCACCTGGATCAATATAAACATAGCCGCGGAAGAAACCATTAGCAGACAATAAATAATAATTGGAGGCCTCCTCGCTCTCCCACCTAGCCCTAATGTAGTTGAGTGAGGGCTTTTCTACAAGCCATGTCTTCGGACTATAAGCTAGGCTTAAACACTCACATTCTAGCTCTAAAAGTAGTTCAAGCTTGTCTTCTTCAAGCTCGTCTAACCTAGTAAATAATCGATAAACCAATAACTAAGCCCCCTCCTCAGTCAACGTATCCTCATTCGCTGAGATTTAAGCATCCCCTAAACCCTCCTCCTATTATTGTGTGTTAGAAACCAGGTGCTTCTTCTTGAACGGG
>CAZWTS010000258.1:0-7469 GCA_964637085.1 uncultured Desulfurococcales archaeon
AACCCATGATATATGAGTTGAACCTGGGAAAACTATTCTATAACCCAGGAATTCCTGAATTGAAGGTGAGAGTAAGACTACTGGAATTGTTAGAATAGATGATATAATGAATTTTTGCTTGAATTCTCTAACCATGGCCTCATGGTTGTGTCCATGGTGTTCATGTGGTCTGTGTTCCTCGTGTTTTCTTTCTGCATTATGTTCTATACTGTGTGGTTTATTGTGGTTCAAATAAGCCCCCTTATATTAACAGTGTTATACTGGATTCGTTGCAAATATTATAAATTTAACTGGTTTTAGGGGAAAAATACGAAATATACACGAGTTGTGAGTTACTATTTTAATACTATTTTCTCTTAGAACCCGATAGAAATTAATCTTTGGAGGGTGGTTTTAGGAATGCAGCGTGGATTAATACTGGCAATAGTGGCTGGAGTACTACTTGCATTGTTTCCAGTAATAGTAGATGTTATTGACGCATACTATTCTTCTACGAGCGCAGCGGGTATAGAGTCAATTATACCGCCTACTACTGGGAATGCTACGAATTTATCTGGACTAATAGTTAGTGTTCCAGAAGTAGTTTCCAAGGGTACTGATACCCTAATAGTGAGGCCTGGAGAAGTATATGTTGAACCCGGTACGGAGTTTAATGTAACGATTATAGTATTATTTGAGCACGCTCAGCCTTGTCCCTCACCTACTTGGAAAGTATACTATAATGTTAGTGGTGGAGTAGAAGTATTAGCAGATGACGGTGGACAGCTAGTTAATTCTAAAACGTATGTCCGCATACTAACAGTTAAGGCATCTGGGAACGGCACCGTAGACGTAGTCTTCAAGTATGGTGAAACATGCCCATATACTACTAAGGAGAAAGAAGAAGTACAAGTAAAAATCTACGTCGTAGAGAACCTCGGAGCAGTAGCCAGCAACATTACTGTAGCCAATACAACTACTACTCCACTCGAAGAACTAGTTAATGCTTCTGAAGAAGAACACGAATACTTCAATATAAGCGGTGTAATAGAGTACATAGACTACGCCTACCGCGTCATAGTAGTAAACAACACGACTATAGAGGTTAGGGGTTCATGGCTATCAAGCGAGGGTTATAGCCTGAGCAGTAAATACCTACTCGAAGCACTACATGTGGGGGATAGAGTAGTAGTTGAATGCTATAAGACTGAGGAGGGTGTTGTAAGAGCCAATAAGATAATCGTTGATGGAGTAGTCTACACGCGCTCGGGTGAATAATTAAAACGTAATGGGAGGTGGTATTAAATGGTCAATATATATCAGGTTAGGAGAATAGTTTCACTCATAATGCTCGTAACCATAATACTCTCCGCTGGAAGCGGGATAATACTATACTTAAGGTCAACTAACACACTATACTGGCTAGCACCCATTAACACGCAAGCAGCAGCAAAACTACACACTTATTCATCATTCGTAATGGCTGGTGCATCGATAATACACTTGTATCTAAACATGAACGCACTAGTACTATACATTAAGCCGAGGAAGCCGAAGAAAAAGAAACAGTAGACAACAATATTTCCCCTCCAAGCACCATCCATCACAGCTATACGTCCATGGTTTATTTAACGCTACGGTTTTTAGGGTTCAAGAACTTTCTTCCACCCTGGTGCTTCTAGTAGTCTTGAGTAGACGTTATAAGCTGAAGCTCAAGCCACGCGACTACCAGGTTGAAGCCGCCCGCTGGGCTCTTAGTAGAGATGGCGCTGTTCTAAGCCTCCCAACTGGTACTGGTAAGACCCTCATAGCGGTTCTATGGGCTAAAGAACTCCTAGAGAAGGGAATAGTTAAGCGAATACTGGTTCTAGAGCCTACTCGTATCCTAGTCGAGCAGACAGCCTCCTATATAGAGAAGGTTATGGGTGCTAGAGCTAGAGCAATCCACGGAGTACTACCCAAAGAGAAACGCCGGGGACTATGGTTTGAAGCAGAAATAGCCGTTACTACACCTGAAACCGCTTTAAGTGATGTAGACTCAATCGTTGAAGCAGGTTTCGACGCCGTTGTAGTAGATGAGTGCCATCATACTACTGGTAGAGACGCCTACGCCGAGTTTATGAAGAAGACTCGAGGAGTCTTTAAGCGTAGACTTGGTTTATCAGCCTACATACCGCCTAGTCGTAGAAGTGAAATAGAGGAACATATAGGAGAAATAAGGTATTGGAGCTGGAGTGATCCCAGGATAAGAAACTATGTTCCAACGTGGATTGGAGAAGTATATGAAGCCGAGCTAAATAGTAGTGAAAAACAAGTTCTAAGCAAACTCGAGGAACTAAGGAATCTCTTCACTGGGCGGGAGAGGGGACTCATTCAAACCGGTATTAGATGGTTTGTACGAGATGGAGCATTAGCGTTAAAGGAGAGCTTGGAGAAGCCGACCCTACTAGCAGAATTATTAAGGGATGTGAGACCACTATTAGAGAACCCGAGTGTAAGGCCTGCTCATAAGCTAGATGCTTTGAAGAGAATACTATTAGACCACGAGGGTTTTAGGAAGGCAATAGTCTTTGTAGACCGAGTAGTTATAGCAGAATACATTACTACAAGCCTATTACAGTATAATCCAGTTGCAATCTACGGTAAAGCTAAGATGAGGGAAGATGTGCGCAGGGTATTAGAGCGGGCTAAAAGCCCCGAGGTAAAACTTGTTGTAGCAACAAGTGCTGGTGAAGAAGGATTAGACTTACCCGAAGGAGACCTACTAGTAGTGTGGAGTAATGTTGCAAGCCCTCTCCGATTTATTCAACGACATGGTAGGATTCTACGCGCAACTGGTAGGAGGGGTCCACCAAAATATGTAGCATATATTATCACTCCCGACACCGTTGACGTTGACAGCTTTGTTGACTCAATAGAGCTTGCTAGGAAAGCTGGCGTCGACGTACCAGTTGACCCCGAAGTAGTTGAACGATTGTGGAGGAAGACTACTCGCTCACGAATACTATCAATACTCGAGGGTAGGCCCATGCCTATTGAATGGATACGTGAGGCTACCGGTATGCCATTAGATATATTGAAGAACAATATATCGAAGCTACTAAGACATGGAGACCTAGTATACATTTATACTCATTTAGGGAAAACCTATGCGTTACCCGAAGACATAGAAATACTCTACGAGGAATATAGTGAATACCTAGACCCCGACCGAGGAATCCACGCGAAAATAAAAGCCTATACTAATGGCGAAGAGAAAACAGTAACAGGAAGCTATGAAAGGGTTCTCAGGAGGCTAGAGAAAATACTTGAGAGAAAGAAACAGTTAACGAGAATACAGGTAAGCATACAAGTACCCCTACCTGGAGGTGCATTGAAACTAGTAAACCTCCACTACACGTATCTAGTGGACACGAAGGAGAAACTAGAACTAGTACTAAGAAACGCTTATTCAGTAAAAGAATATGTGAGATACATTTAAGACACTAGACTTCCCCGGTTATCGAAGGATGTGTAGCCTGTATTCCTTATTCAGAGATATTTGTGTTGGAATTAACTTTTTATACCGACCGATAATATTGTTAGCAGGCAATAAACTCATGTAATCCTATAGCTAATGTTCTCGACTAGGTGATTGAGGGTTGGCGGGGAACTACCCCTATACTAGGCCTAGTAGTGTAAGATATATCGCATTGACTAGTGTCCTAATAGCTTTCACAGTAGTGGTCACAAAGATACCTGCATTCCCCTTATTCGGTGTGCAGGGAAGTATTAGTCTTGGAGCAGTCGTACCAGTTATTGTGGGGTTTCTCTTACCGCCTCTACCAGCACTAGTAGTAGCGGTTATAGGTGGTGGTATTGCTTCGCTCATACCTCCAGCTGGTATTTTTGGGCCATTATCACCTCTACCCATGGTTTTAGGTACACTAGCTTCCTCAATGATCTTCTATTGGGGTAAGAGGGGGTTTACTGGTTACATAGTATTACACGTACTATTGATTCTAGGCTTTATCGCTGTAAGTGGTAGTGTTTTCAACGAGTTCTATTTTTACCCATGGTTCCATGTACTTGGACTACTCTTAGCAGTCATATTCTTCCTACGGGTTAGGGAACCCTACAAGTACATAGTACCAGCTGGTATAGCGGGGATACTGGTAGACCATATGACTGGTAGTCTAGTAGCCCAAGTATACTTCCCACTAGTTGCTGGCTTCAGTATTCCACCAGAAATATGGGCTAGTGTCTCGTTTATTTACCCGGTTGAACGTACAGTTCTCATAGTAATAGCAGTAATAGTAGTTGGCGTCTTGTACCGAATGAAGGTGGCGGCTCCGTGGAGAAGACAATCGGCTACGTTGAAGGCTTAACGGTGAAATACGGTAATGGTAGAGTAGCATTAAAGGATTTATCAATAGTATTCCACAACGGGTTAACAATAGTTCTCGGGGGAACGGGGAGCGGGAAAACTACTTTACTCCGCAGCCTCTTAGGACTAATACCATGGGTTTACCCAGCCCAAGTTAGAGGCCAGGTAAGAATTCTAGGATTAAACCCGTTACGCGAGGAAGACTTAGCTAGACTACCAGTAATCGTAGGCTATGCTCCCCAGAACCCTTCATACACTTTTACTCAGCTCCGAGTATGGGATGAACTCGAGTCGAGGCAGAGGTTCCTCGAGGAGCACGGGGTAAAGATTAGAGTTGATGCAGGAGACGCGTTATACATGCTTGGATTAGAGGGGCTTCGGGAAAACTATGTAGATGAGCTCTCGGGTGGTGAGCAGAGGCGTTTAACTATTGCTCGCGCTATTATTGGTCCGCCCCATCTAGTAGTTTTAGATGAGCCTCTAGCGGATCTAGACGAGTCTATTATAAGAGAGTTTAACGGTATAGTAAGTGAACTACTAAGATATTCTTCTATCATAGTTGCTGACCACCGCGTAAACTACTTGTTGAGCTTAGAGGGAGACGTAATTGTTTTAGCGAAGGGCTTATTGGCATGGAAGGGTAGGACTAGCGAGGAGATAAATGGGGAACTAATAGGTAAGCTTAGAATAGGATTTGGCAGGGAGCATTGCACGTAGTAGTTGCTAATAGAGTATGGTATATTGTACGTGGGAAAACCATACTATGGGATATAAGTTTTAGAATAGAGTCTGGAACCATAAACGTCTTAGTCGGACCCAATGGTAGCGGTAAGACAAGCCTACTCAAAATAGTAGCAGGGCTCACTAAGCCCTCGAAGGGCACGATAACTGTTCTAGGAGCAAAGCCTTGGAGCCATAGTTTTCCACGAGAGAAAATAGGATATGTTGCGCAAAACCCCTTACACCAGTTAACTGAGCCAACGGTTAGAGAGGAGTTAATGCTACAAGCTGTTAGCGGGGAAGAAGCATATTACTGGGCCCATGAAATGGGGCTTAGCAACTACTTGGATGAAAACCCCTTAAACCTAAGCTATGGTGAACAGAAGCGATTACTAATAGCCGCTGCACTCGCAAGGAAACCAGACATATTATTAGTAGATGAACTCGGCGTTGGCCAGGATTATGAGGGCCTAGATACTATTATAAGGGCTCTACATAGGTATCGTAGCGATGGAGGAACTGTTATAGCTTCCACACATGACCCAGACGTAGCTTATTGTCTTAGACCAGACTATACGTTACAATTGATTAAGGGGAGGCTTGTAGCCGTATGCCAGGGATTATGCCGAGACATATTCTACTAAGAATATTATTCCTCCTAGAAATAGCAGTAATAGCATACCTCGTACCCCCAGTATACAAGGCAGTAATACTAGCAGTAATAGCATACGAACTATACGCTAATACACGCGGACTGGAAGCAAAATCGCTAACAGGATACCTCGCAATAATCATAGCTGGATACACTCTCTCAGCCCACCTAGCCAAAACAACCCTCCATACATGGCTCAACGGCCTACTAAACATATTATCCATAGGCTTAGCACTAGGACTAATAGTAGTAACCATTACCCCAAGAGACATCGACCACCTAGCAACAATACTCCACCTACCCCGAACACTCCACTTAATCCTAAGAACAAGCTTAGTAAACATAAGACAACTACTCGTAGAAGTATGGGAAGCCCATAATGCGGTGAAAGCAAAATACCGTGGAACACTAAGAGGGAAAAATGCAGTCAAATACACTGGTAAACTCCTAGTAACAGCCACAATAATAGCACTAACAAGATCCAATCAAATAGCAGAATCACTACTACTAAACCCCCCACCACTAAGATTCTCTAACAATAATGTTGAGAGAAGAGAGCTTCTAATAATAGTAGTTGTAAACTTCATATTACTACTAGTCTTATTTTCCAGAGTTTACGGTATAGTTCTACCTAGTATTTCTCCACGTTGATTTCTACTTCTACTATATTTGAGAGTAGGTTTATGAAGGGACAGTTGCGAGCTGTTTCTATTATTTTTTCTCTACGTGCATTAGCATTTGTTTTTATAGTTACTACTAGTTTTTCGAGTAATGGTTTCTCTTCTAATACGTTAGTGTAGTGGGAGTATCCTTTAGCTTCTACTATTATTTCGCTTCCCGTGGCTTCTAGTTTTTCTACTAGTTTCTTTAATATGCATGCTGAGAGGATGGTTGTAACGAGGCTCATTGATACATCGTCTATACTGTATTCTCCGTAGGGGGTTGCTATTTTCCTTGGCGGAGAATATACTGCGTTTCCCTCTGCTATTAGGACTAGTTCTTTATTCTTCAAGTCTACCTCCTTTCGGATTTCTTTACTGTGAGGATTGTTGTATTGTTTATAGTCTCCCTAACTTCTAATGTAATATTGTTTTTCTCAGCGTGTAGGATTATGAGGTCTAGGGGGACTACGTCTAGTCTTATCTTTACTTCTGCTTCCTCTCCGGGGCCTAGTTCTTGGAATAGTTTTACTAGTCTAGTTAGAGGGTGTTGGCTGCATTTTAGTGGGTCTGATAGGTCTAGTTTTATCATGTTTTTTCCTCGTATCTTACTTATTTTTCCAGACTAATATATCTTTAACTCTGTTAAAGTATTGTATTGGTCTAAACTGGTTTTCTATCAACTCGTTTCATAATACTCGGCATGTATTGTTTAACCGCGTTAATGGGAAACCTTTATTATTCCTAGACTTCATAGTTTTAACGGCGTTAAAGAAGTGGTGCTGGAAGTACTAGACCTTAAAGTAAATGTTAATGGTAGAGAGATACTAAGGGGTGTATCGCTTAGAGTAGAAGAGGGTAGTATACATGCTGTTATGGGCCCTAATGGTAGTGGTAAGTCTACATTAGCCTATACTATTATGGGTAAACCCTCCTACAAGGTTATGGGAGGAGACATATTATTAGATGGAGAAAGCATTCTAAACCTTTCACCCGAGGAGAGGAGTCTTCGTGGAATCTTCCTAGCATTCCAGGAACCAGTATCGATTCCCGGCGTTAAGATAGGAACTCTTGTTATAGCTGCTTTAAACAA
>CAZWTS010000259.1:0-4831 GCA_964637085.1 uncultured Desulfurococcales archaeon
TGGTCTACACCTACTGGTACGGGTACTATACTGTGTTTATAGTATTTTGAAAGCTCTACTCCAAGGCTCTCAGCGTCTTCAACCATTTTACTCGGATCTACTCCGACTATATCTTCTCTAAAGAACCTATAGGCGTGAGTGTACTGGCTCAGTACTCTTATTGGGAGACGCGTCCAGAGTTTCTTAACTTGATCTTTTGGTATTCCTATGTGTGTTCCAATCCAATAACTTTTCACTAGGAATAATGCATTAACTTCGGAGCCATCAGGTGAATGCCACTTGAAATCAGCACCGTATTCTAGTACATCGTGACAAGTACCTCGACCATAGACATATGTTTTTATTCCTAGCTTAGATGCTATTTGGGGCATTTGTGGTATATGGCCAAAGCTGTCGGGAGTATAGATTACCCTTAACGAACCCCCTAGTTTCTCGCTCAATATTATGCCTATTACTAGGTTTCTTACAAGTGATTCACCGTTAACTAAGTATAGGTCGGGTTGAGTATACCATGGACCGATTTCTAGTCTATTAGAAGATACTAGCTTCTTCACCTTCTCCTCGTAGCTTGGATGGTGTTTTAGGAACTCTATTATTGGCGCTACTTGTCCGTCAAAAGTAAAATATTTTATCAATCCCTTATCCATAGAGTCTATAAGATATTTCAACTGGTCATCGAGGTATTCCAGTAATTCGCTTCTAGAAAGATACCACTGGAGATCCCAGTGGGTATGAGTGAATAGGAGAGCTTTTTTCAACTCAATTACCCGGAGGGATGCTAAGGATTTGTTTCTGGTCGTGCATCTATTAGTGTATAAAAATAAGGTTTTCCAGAAATAACTATTTAGATGTTTAAGAGAAAATACATTTATGTTCGAGGCTTTAGGCTTGTCGTATTGATTGATAGTTCGTAGCTTCTATACATGTCTAGTTCTTTTTCTACTACCATAATGTAGCCGTGGTAGAAGGATACTGGCACTCCATTGCTTGATAACAAGTAGTCCATATAGCCCATTAACGTGTTATTATAGTATAAATTACATTTCACTATATAGAATTTGACGCCATCTACTATTTTCTCTTCCACTGTTCCAATACGTATATCCCATAGGTTAGTCGTATTATTCAGTGATATCACCGTAGTATTATTGCCGCTATGGAAGCGCGCTACACCGTGTTCGTAGTCTATTTCAGCTGTTACATTAGGCTCAGTAACAGTGTGTGAAACTATTTCTATTTTAACGGGTCTATACTTTTCATCAAAGTATGTTTTAGTCTCAAAGGATGACTCTATTGTCTCATTACCTATTATTGTGGAAACATTTGCGTGATAGATAGTCTCCCTCATATCCTCTGATGTAAGTATCCATCCCTTTACAACCACACTACTATTTCTCGTCATAGACTCGTTTTCATAGGTTTGATTCTCGAAGAACGATATATTTACGAGAAGCGAGTGATTATAGTATTTCCTACCATTGAGTTCTACTATTCCCTCAAACTTCGAAGTACTCACGCCATCACTAGTTGATAATATCTCCATTGCAGCACCAAAATATCTCCCAACAATATGCATTTTAGAATCTAGTTCCATCGATATCTCACTAATACTTGATAGACCTGGGAAGGGCATGGTAAAGACTGGTAGTAGTCCTCCCGAATACTGTAGCGGATAGGTGTTCGGATAAGATGTTGTAAGCGATATAAACGTATTCAACGTGTTGATGAATCCTTCAGCTAGAGCTTTTTCTTCCTCACTAAGCTCTCCCGTTATTGGTGTTAGATTATTTGGTGGAGACGTAGTTGTAGGGGATTCTGTTTGGGTCTCCATAGTCGTAGTTGTTGATGGAGATTCCGTAGTCGTAGCTGTACTAGAGCTAACAGTACTTGTAGGAGAAGATGATGACGGTTGTTCTGGCAAAGTTCTTTGATAATTATAGTAATAGAACCCTATTATTACTCCCACAATGATTACTACTAGTAGTACTACTAATGTTTTATTTGATAGTAGATTTGACAACACTTATTCTCCTCTAATTCCTCCTCCCTACCCTCAGAGTACTGTAAGGTTATAATATCTAGCGCTCTACTTGTGGGCTCCTATTATAGTATGCATAGAGTGCTATTACAGCTAAGCCTACACCTACAGGTATAGGCGATAGCTTCACAGCGGCTAGGTACTCGCCGACAATACTTATTGTCACAATAGGCGCTATGAGATTACCTAAGTCAAAGCCCCAGGCAAATATAGCTGATGCAAAACCCCTCCTATGCGATGGAGTATTTCTTAAGGCTAGTGTTTGTAGCGACGGTATAGTAAAACCTAATCCTACACCACTTAGAACACCAGAAACATAGAGTAATGGTGGGTACGGATTGAAAGCTAATACAAGTCTGCCGAGGAAGCTAAAGAATAAACCCATCGTAGCCGTTAGCTCCTCGCCTATGCGATCAGATAATATACCACCATATACTCGTGCGATGAGACTCGATAAGCCCTGAACACTCATAAAGAAGCCAAAGACTGTTGCTGGTAGACCTATCTCCTGGTAATGTGCTGGTAAGAAACTTATCACTAAGGCAAAGCTAGATGAATTTAATGCAAAAACAGTCATGCTCATAAATATACGTGACCACCGTGTCGGGGATCCTCTACTACTTATTATCCTACTCCTAGTATGCTTCGATAAGACTATAGCTATAAACGATAGTAATACTAGTGCTATAATTGTTGTTGTTAGGGATAAAAGGAACACTGGCTTATAGCCCATCAAATCAACTATCCTACCACTAGTACTAGGCCCGAAGACATCTGTTAATCCTATCATTAGGCTACGCCAACCCATAAACGTCCCAACACTCTGAGGCGGTGCTAAATCAGCTGTTAATGCTATGGATGACGGAATAAATGCCGCTACACCTATACCCTGAAGTATTCTAGCCATAAAGAGGCCGGATACATTATTTGCAGAGTAAAATGCTAGCATAGATAATACTACAGCTATTAGACCCGTATACATTAGGTGTAAGCGATATCCCTTATCACTTATCAATCCAAAGACTGGTCTGAGTATAAAAGTTATAGCAAAGAGAATAGACCATACGAAACCCACTGTACGAGGATCCGCTCCTAAGTAAGCAGCATATCTAGATACTATAGGATATACGAAGGAGAGAGATAGGAAGAACGTGAATACTACCGCATAGAACATTACTATAATTTTCATATCAATGCTCTTCAACACTCTTAAGCCTCCCCACAAGTACTGTAAAGATGAAGCCTAGTATGCCGTAGATCATGAGTCCTCCAAATACTTGTAGTGAGCCGTAGTCTGCTAGCAATTTTATTATAAATGGCCCAGTAAGTGAGCCTAGATTAGATACGAATCCTATCGCGAATAAACCAGAGGGATTCCTACTGTAGACGTGGGATGCTAGAGTCCAGAACGGTACTCCTCCAGCTTGTGTTAAGCCGAGGAGAACGAGGCCTAGTCCCCCGATAAGACCCGTTGTTTGGAATACGAGTATTGTTCCAGCTAAGATCCCTATGTATACGAGTACCATGACTTTTACGCTTGTATTGAAAACTCTACCACCTCTTCTACCCATATAGTACCCGTAGACTCCGGCTAGTAGGGTCCAGGCTATTGCTGCTAGCGAGAACTCGTTTACACCGAAGGCTATGTCTATTAAATTCTTATCTTTCAAATACTCCACAAGGCCTAGGAACCCGTATAGGAAGCCTAATACTATATGGAAACTCATACCCCATAACCAGAGGAAAGCATCACGCCAAACACTAGTATCTATCGTCTTGCTAGGCTTATAGTATACAAAGTCTCCATCTGATATACGGAACCAAGCCGATACTAGTACAAGTATTGCAGCAGCTAGTAGTACATGAGTTTTTCTAATATCCATTCCCAGCCAGTAAACCATGTTGTTACCTATTATACTACCAGTAAATATCCCCGCGAGAATTATCGATGAAGCGATAAACCCTCTACTACCCTTCACAAGCATATTTGAATGAGAAACGAGAACAGGTATTGCTGTAAGCGATATACCTTGAAGAAACCTTAATAATAATACACTATACGGATCCCTCACCCATAGAAAGGCGAGACAAGTAACCGATAACACTATGTAGGATGCAAGGAGTATTCGTGAAGGTTTTATGGGAACAATACTCGCTACAAGGAATGCAAAGGAGAGACCAGTCATGAATAAAACCATACCCCAACCGAGCAAGTCTATCCGAGTTTCAATAATGTTAACTAAGTATGGATACATTGTTAATGTAGCAAACCCCACCGCCATTACTATATGGTCTAATGCTAGCTTTGCTAGTACAGCCCTATCCCTCATTTCCTCATACGCCAGTGGCTTAGGAGAAGAATAGCCAATATATAAGGATAGTCTCTCTACAAGTATATGGATTTTAGGGCATTGTTCGAGAGCCTAGTATTTTATAAGGAAACACCTAAAACTCTGCCTAGAAGTCTAGTATTCGCGGCGATTCAGTAATGGTACATGAAGCATTAAGAGATAAACGTATAGTGATGTTATTGATAGCTATTATCGTCTTATTGGCGTCTAATGTTCTATTATTAGCCTTATACATTGATACACAGAGTAAGCTTCTACGCTATACTGAGGTTATAAACGACATAAATACTAGATACAAATTAGATAAGTACAATAATGTGTTAACTAAAGGCCTATTAACAATAGAGTTGTCTAAGACAAATATATACCTGTTCGTAAGCTCTGCATACTCATATCTACTATCAACACAGCTCCTAGGGAAAAGTTCTGAAATCTCACTAAG
>CAZWTS010000260.1:0-2535 GCA_964637085.1 uncultured Desulfurococcales archaeon
AGTAATTCATGCACACACAGCAAGTATTGCAGCAAGAATAGTAGAAATATTAGCAAAAATAGATCCTAGAACTGGCAAGACCGTAGAAGAGAAACCATCGTTTATAAAAATGGGTGAAGCAGCTATAGTTAAGTTTAAGCCGATAAAGCCTATGGTTATAGAGAAGTTCAGTGAGTTCCCACAACTAGGCAGATTCGCTATGAGAGATATGGGTAAGACCGTGGGAATAGGAGTTGTAATGGACGTAAAACCAGCACAGATAAGAATACAAGAAAAGAAGAGGTAAGAACATTTTTCCAATAAAACCAAGATAGTTTTTAAATTACCGTCCTATTTTCCTCCTAACATAGGTGAAAGTTATGCCAACTAAAGCAAGGATAAGGCTCTGGAGCACAAATGTTGATAGCCTTAACTTCGTTGTACAGCAAATAAAGAATATAGCGGAAAAAACGGGAGTTGAAATGCGTGGACCTATACCATTGCCGACAAAGCGATTAGTAGTACCAGTTTTAAAACTCCCACACGGTGAAGGGCGTAAGAAGTGGGAGAAATGGGAAATGCGGATACATAAGCGCGTAATAGATATCACAGCAGATGAACGTGTAATGAGGCAAATAATGAGAGTAAGAGTACCAGAGGATGTTTACATAGAAATAGAGTTATTGAAATGATACAATTTATTTTAAGAGCCAGATTTATATTATCGAAAATACTCCACATGGGAATACCTCAATTATGATTATTATCGAAGCGAATGTATCAGTTAAAAACCACTATCTAAATACTAGAAAGTAGGCCGGGGTGCCCGAGCGGACCAAGGGGCCGGCCTGGAGAGCCGGTGCTCCGAGCGGGGCGCGCGGGTTCGAATCCCGCCCCCGGCGCCATACAAATATCAGGTGAAAACTAGTGCAACAGTATCCCCCTTTTGAATTTCGCGAGCATACAGCAGACGTCTTAGTAGTAGCTTACGGTAAATCTCTCGAAGAATTATTCGAAAATGCTGCTTTGGCAGTTTTTGAAATAATTACAGATACTAGTAGAATAGAAAATAAAATAAGAAAGAATATTAAAAGTGATGGAATAGATTTAGAGAATCTATTATATAGATGGATCGAGGATTTATTATTTTATTTTGATTCTGAGGGCATAGTTTTTGGTAAATTTAAAGTATATGAGATAAAGAAAAATAATGGTTCATTTATTCTGAAGGCTGAAGCATTAGGCGAGGAGTTCGACCCTGAAAAACACGAGTCAAGAACAATTGTAAAAGCAATAACATATGCCCAGATGAAAATAACTAGAATTAATGATCTATGGAAGGCTACATTCGTTGTTGACATATAAGTAATTTAGCTTTATTACTTTATTGTCTTCTTCTTTGTATTATATTATATTTATCGAATAATTTCTTAGCACATCTATTACAGAAAAATGGTGTTTTAGCATCAACTTCGATGATGCTATTACTAAAGCTCATGACGCAGTTTTTATCAGCACAGTGTGTTAAGCCTAGCAAATGGCCCCATTCATGTACTATTTCTTTTATTGTCCTCTCTAAATACAATTGGCTTATATCTATTGTGAAAGAGCTAGAGGTAAATGTTTTTAATCTTCTAGTATAAACACATGCCACCTTTAAGTATGGTGCTGCTTCACCGAACACAAAATTCAAGTTATCCGAATACGCGTCTATGTCTCCGAGACATATTACATAATTGTATTCTTTTGTAATGATATCTTGTATTTTATTGTAAATATACTTTATGATCGATGGGCTATAGTATTGCTGTCTATACCAATTAAAAGCAGTTAGAGGCGGAAGGATTATATCGCTAGATATTCGGAATAGAGCACCATCAAACATATTACCGAGTGTATTCTCAAGTCTCCATAGAAACGTCTGGTCAAACCAGGTAATGGGTTGTATAAACACCGTAACCTCCAATTAAATACACACCTGCATTAAACCTTAAACCTCCCCAGTATATAATAACTATAGCGCGCCGCCGTAGCTCAGCGGGAGAGCGCCCGGCTGAAGACCGGGCGGTCGGGGGTTCGAATCCCCCCGGCGGCATTAAATCTCGGGTTCTGGAGTAGTAGTTGGATTTAGTTAGTTAGGACATCAGTTATATTTGATCGGAGGTGATGGAATGTGAAGGCAGTCATTCTAGCTGGTGGATTCGGTAAGAGACTGCGTCCACTAACTCAGGAGAAGCCAAAGCCATTAGTAGAGGTTGCGGGCAAGCCTATACTATTATGGCAGATCGAGTGGTTGAAATCACATGGTATAAGGGATTTCGTTCTATTAACCGGGTATTTGAGGGAGAAGATAATAGAGTTCATAGGAAGTGGTCGTAAGTTTGACGTAAGAGTTAGTTATACTGTGGAGGATGAACCTCTGGGAACAGCTGGTGCATTAAAGAATGCCGAAGCTGTTTTGAGAGGAGAGAATTACTTTATTGTGGTAAACGGAGATATAATAACTGATTTAAACCCAATGAAGCTCATTGAAGAATTAGAGAATAAGAAAGCTTT
>CAZWTS010000261.1:0-12119 GCA_964637085.1 uncultured Desulfurococcales archaeon
TATCGTGATCTAGAAAAGAAGCGGAGAGAATAAGTTAATCCAGCGGATGATTCTCAAGTAGCCTTATAGGGTACTATATGGTACTCGCAGAATTCGTTTCCAAGAGCTTCACATTTTGGTTCCCTAGCAATCATTTGCCTATTAAATATACCAGCTATATACCCAGCTAGTAGCCCCATCATAAAGTAGCAATTAGTCTTTACCTTAAGATTCTTATGTGCTTGTGACTCGATATTCTCCTTTATCCTTATAACGACTTCTAAAGGCTCATATTGAAACCTTGATACCTCGTAATCCCTAATCCATCCAAATACTTTAAGTGCTTCTCCAGCTAATTGAATAAGCTTTAATGGATCACTTGTTTTAGCTTTATTCATCCACCACTTAGCTATCATGTATCCAGCAACATAGGCTGTCTGGTATAGGAATACTTCCCCACTCTCCTTGAAGTATTTAGCTATTCCTCCAAAAAACGTTGTAAACCAGGTAGCACGCCAAATAGAGACGTTTTCCTCGTGGAATACTAGCTTGAAATCAAAAGCAGGGAAGCCTAGTTCTCCTAAAACCTTTATCCCGTAGTCAACGTTTATGACTTCTGGTAGTTTAGCTAATTTCTCAGCTATCTCACTGGGCTCTACTTTACTATTAGTGAAATCTGCGAGTAGGACCCAGTCTGCGTGTCCAGCCTCTGTTATAGTGTGTACTCCGTTGAGTATGTTTATGTTTGCTTTAGCGAAAATACCGCTAACTTTTGATAAAACACCTGGCTTATTGCTGAGTCTTATCGCGAAAAACCAGTATTTTCCCTTCATCTCGGTTACGAGTGGGAGTTGGAGTATGTATGTCACATGCTATCCCTTTTACGTACAAATGGGTTGGGAGACTAGATAAAAATTGGTGTAATAAGAAGTCTATGTCATTAGCACTGCTCTAACTAAACCTTTAGTACAATATGTACACGTATTGTAGCATCTAAGAAGATATGTGTGCCAATGGTACCGTGATAATACTTATTTTAAAATCTATGGCGGATAATTTTACTTTTTGTTAAATAACAAGGTTATTAACGCGGTTAATCCGTGGTCTTACTTTTCTAAAGGGGATTACTCTTAGAAAATCGGCAAAATATTTTTCTACTACCATGTTAAAAGATTAACTGTGGAGGTACGAAGCCTTGACTTCAGGAGCACCTTATGAAAACGAACCAGTTTATCAAAACGCTGTAAAACAACTAAAAGAGGCTGCAGCTCTTCTCGGACTACCCGACGACGTAGTTGAGGTCTTGAGGCACCCTGAGAGAGTTCTCCAAGTCAAAATCCCCGTAAAACTAGATAACGGTAAAATAGCCGTATTCATTGGTTGGAGAAGCCAGCACAATAGTGCTCTCGGCCCCTACAAGGGCGGTATTCGTTACCACCCCAATGTAACTATAGGTGAAGTCGTAACCCTCTCTATGTGGATGACTTGGAAGAACGCTCTAGCTGGAATACCCTATGGTGGAGGAAAGGGCGGTATTAAAGTAGACCCCAAGAAGCTTAGCCCACGCGAACTAGAAGAATTATCACGTAAGTACTTTGCCGCAATAGCTGATATTGTTGGAGAAGACCTAGACATACCAGCACCAGACGTTTACACGAACCCACAGATAATGGCATGGTTCTTCGACGAGTACAGTAAAATAAAGAGATACCCAGCATGGGGTGTAGTAACAGCTAAACCACCTATAATCGGCGGTCTAAAACCAAGAGAAGTATCAACAGGTTATGGTACGGCACTAGTTGCTAGAGAAGCAGCTAAACTAGCACTCGGAGGATTCGAGGGTAAAACAGTAGCGATCCAGGGATTCGGTAACTGTGGTAGATATGCAGCCCTATATAGTGTGAAATGGGGTGCTAAAGTAGTAGCTGTAAGCGATAGTAAGGGAGGAATATACGACCCCAACGGCTTAGACGTAGAGAAACTCTTCGAAGTAAAAGACAAGACTGGTAGCGTAATCAACTATCCAGGCGCTAAGAGGATAACAAACGAAGAACTCCTAGAACTAGACGTAGACATACTCATGCCAGCAGCACTAGAAAACGTAATCACCGAGAAGAACGCGCCCAACATTAAGGCGAAGATAATATCAGAGTGTGCAAACGGTCCAACAACACCAGAAGCAGACCACATACTACACCAGAAAGGCGTAATCGTAATACCAGACATTCTAGCAAATGCTGGCGGAGTAATGATGAGCTGGATCGAGTGGAGCCACAATAGGATGGGATGCTGGTTAACCGATGAGGAAGCATTAGAGAGACTAGATAGGAAGATGACCCACAACTTCCACGAAGTATACAATGAATGGCAGAAGAAGTATAGCGACCACCCAATGAGGGCAGCAGCCTACGCTATCGCGGTAGATAGAGTAGTAAGGGCAATGAAGCTAAGAGGCTGGATATAACCCTAATAGTGGATGACCCTCTTTCAGTCTCAACTCCTCTCTTTTTATAACATATATTTTAAATAATGCATTTTGTATTGATTAAATATATCGCTTCCATAAAGCATTTCTATATTGATATAACGTAAAGTTTAAAGACTACACCTATTCTACGGTAATAGTATAGGTGGTAAAAGTATTATTAGACAACTCGGTTGGAGACGGATTTTCTATTTTCAGATATTTGATATCTGGGTACATGCGGGGAGACCGTTATGTGCTAAAAACTAGATAAATATAAGGACTAATACAACGTCTAGAGCGTGTAAATACAGTTTTAACCTAACGTGATTGTATTGACTGGAGATGAGATAAAAAATATAGTTGAAGGACTCGCAGCGAGGACAAATATAGTATATAGGAGCTGTAATATGTATAAGTATTCACTGCTGGTATCACTAGTTTTATCAGTGATTTCAGTTATAGTGGTCAACATATACTTTTTCGCTGATATAGGATATCCAGAAGCAGTTCACTTATCATTTACTAGTCTCGTACTACTAGTAGCAGTCGATATAATATCGCTTGTATTTCTAGCTATGTGGATAATTGATACCGTAGAACTCCTTGAGGCTTTTGCTAGGACATGTATAGAAGTAGAAGTGAGGGGATGTAATAAGATTAGTAATAAGAGGAGTAGAATACTTGAGCTAGCTGATTATCCATTATGGTTCATAATACTCTATGTCGTAAGCGTTACTTTTGTAACATCAGCTGCATATATCTTAATGGTTCTCGTAAAGTATGGCTACCAGCTCGGCGAGCCAAACATATTTCATGAGGGATTTATTGCGAGTAGCCTCCTATACACTCTTGGCTTCATACTAGGTGGTGTAGCGTCAATAGTAATAGTAGCTGCTCTCATAAGGCTTGGAGAACACGTAGACGCTAGTGTACTAGTATTAGCGGGTATAGTGTTCTCAACAAAATATCTAGTAGATTTAGCAGCACTCGTCTACAATATTTCATGGTTTATGAGCTTATTAAGCCTTGTACTAACTTTTCTATCAGTACGCTATGCCAGCATATTGCTAAATAATACTAAGTCTATGATTAGGATAGTGGGAGGAGATGAAGAATAATTATCGCAGTTATACTCGTCTAATTGAAACTATTATTGTTGAAGCTATAGCTATAATCGATAATACTATTAATAGTCCTAGAGAGTAGAAAGCCCATTCTGGTAGTTTTTCTATTGTAATAGTTGATGTCCTCGCCTCATAGATTGTCGATAACTCTGTAATAGTGTTATTTAATATAATTGTCGCCGTATAAGTAGTAGTTTCTGTAGCCGTAGTTGTTACAATACTAGTTTCCGTAACTGTAGTCGTGTTCACTATTTCCTCTCTAATCGTTATAGTATTATTCTTTACAATAGTTATAGTCTCAGTAGCGGTTGTAGTTAGGGTACTAGTTCTAGGAGCTTGTTGTCCACGATTATATGCTTCTAAGAGTAGTTCTAGAGCTCCATTACCACCTAAGCATTGATCCCTAGATAAGAGTTTAAGGGCTTCTCCTATAACGCTACTATATTCTTCTCTACGTGATAAGATATCTATTAGGTCGAGTACATGGTAGCGGCATAGGCTTTGGGCATCATATCTAAACAATCCTCCAAGCCATCCTGCAAGAGTTGGAGCATAACTCATCGGGCTGGCTATGTAGTCGTAGAGCCATATCATTGTCTCGTTGCGGGTTATGGGATCATAGCCTTCGAAGGGATGGGTTAATCCAAGTAGATGGCCTACTTCGTGTGCTATAACCATGCCCATGCCTTCTTCCAGTATCCTATAATAGTATCCTGGATAGGAGACTATGATTGCTATTTTCGGTACTGCTGCTCCAGTAAAGTTTAATTGTTGGTTAAACGTGAAGTGGATGGGCTTGTTTGCTACGAATATGTATACTGGGATTATGGTCTCGTTTCCAGTAACCCTTATGGTATCAAGGTGCCCTGAAATTAATAGTACTAGACTAGTATAATCCATTACTATCCAAGTCCTATTATCTTCTATTCTTCGAGTAGAGTTCTCGAGTAACATTAATAGTAGGCTTGAACTATTAGCGTAAACTCTAGTAATATTTACGTGCCAACTAGAATATGGTAGCAGTCCCCTAAGATAGTGGTATAGTGTACTGGTATTGAGTACGTCTATTATTTTTCTATACCCCTCTCCTCCAGTATAGTCTACTATATGTATATCGATAACATAATATGGTGTCCAGGTAAGTCTATCATTAAATAACTCGCGTAGAACTAGGAAGCCTAAGTAATCTAATATGTATTTCCTAATAGTGCTTGCACGTTCAATACTTGTTTTTAGATCCCATAGGGGCTTAAATGTATGTATGTCTACTGGCTCACCGTATCCGTAGAGGGGCTGGGTTTTATCTGGATGAGTTACTGGTATTGCTGAGAAATCTATGAAGAATAGAGGAGTGTTCCCACCGAAAGCTACTAGTCCAGTATAATTTCTAGTTGAATGTATCTCCCAGAAATACTTCTCTATATAATAGGTTCTTAGGCAACTACTTCTAGGATAATATAGTAGGAATAATACATAGTCGTACATACTAGTATTATAGTTTCCCTGAACAAGATCGTAGAGGTATTCTTCTACAACGTCTGCTCTCACATAGCATCCAGTACTAATACTCCACTCGCTATGATAGGCCTCTAAGTATTCTTTCATAAACCATGCCGGCTTCATGTACTTAGAGTTCTCGTCTATAAAGCTAGTAATATTCTCGTATAATTTGTGTGAGAGTACGAGTGTTTTTAATGAGATATTGAGTTCTACATTATTGTATAGTTTGAATAAGTAGTAAGGTTCCAAGTCAATAGAATTAATAGTCTCATTATCTATTCCCGCAAATACTACTAGGACTCTAGTATTAATAACAAAGCCCTGAGGCAAAGCATTACTTGGCGCATAAGCTGAGACAACGTTATTGAACCCGCTTACTAATAGGGTTGCAACTAGTAGTAGGATGATAAACCTGTAATTCAATGATACCAGGCTCCACGATTTTCCTCGTATTCTAGTCTTCGAATACTCTTCTAACGGCCTCTTTTAAATCATCAATACTAATGCCTAAGAGAACAGTATCCCTGAGAGAATCCTCTATAGTTCTCAGGGCATCTACTAATCCTAGGCCTTTCAGTTTTTCTTCGAGCATTATTATAGAGTCTTCGGGGTATGCGAAATAGTCTCCGCCAAAAACAATCTCTTCTAATACACCATTACTGTCGAGTCTAGCGTAGACTACAAGTGTTTTCCCCCTACCCGATCTTAAGACAATGCGCTTCTCAGCCACTGCTCCTCACCTCTTAAAATTCCATTCATGGCTTCTATACTTCTCGGCTAGAGTTTCTCCTAAACGTGTTTCACTAGGACTAGGTTTTTCTTCTACTAATCGTTTCCCTAAGGCTTTCTCGAACCCCCTGATAAGATATGGTACTAGTTCTTCTGGCTCCATTTCACGCCCTAGCTCTATTGAGACCGTAGTAACTCTATCTCTTATACTCTTTACTCGATGGCTTTCAAGTTTCTCCTTTGGAACTTTTAGGAGACGTGCTAGTTCATCGAGGTTTGTTGAAACCATAAGGGTTCCGTGTTGGAGGAGGGTGTTTCTTTTACGTGTTTGAGCACTACCTGAGACTTTCTTACCGTTTAATAATATATCGTTGACTGGTTTAAAAACGGCTTTTAATCCCAGTTCTTCTAGTGCATAAACTATACCATTACATATTATCTCATAGCTCCTCTGAACGTCTGTAAAAGGTCCACGTGTATCAATTACTATAGAGTAGGTTATCTCTCCCTTAGAATCGTGGTATACGGCTCCTCCACCAGTAATCCTACGTATAACGGGGATGTTTTTCTCATTAGCATATTCTAGGTTTACTACGTCTCTTATACGCTGGAAGTAGCCTATTGTTACGGCTGATGGATCCCATAGGTATAGACGAAGGGTTGGAGGGATTTCACCCTGGTCTCTTAGGACGAGTAGGGCTTCATCAAAACCCATGTTGTAGTACGGGTTTAAGTGATTATCTATTATTAACCTTACCTCCTCCAAGACTTTTCCACGCCCGCGGGCTTAGTATAAGACATGGGATGTACGTATTATTCAAAAGGATTCCGGAGGCTACGTCTATAACTGTGTTGTTTAGGGGTTGATAAAACTAGTCTCTAGTACAGCTAAGAAAATATATCCTATACTACGATAACCTATAACAGACGTTATAGGAGAGTTGTAGACAGCATGAAGCAAGCGCCCGTAAACTATGGCTTAGAGATAAAAGCAGAGTATATGAGCAATTTACGCATACTTAAAGTAATAGTTGTAAACCATAACCGTACAAGCATGTTTCTCGAACAAGTAAAAATACATTATAGCAACCCATTAATGTATGTCCTAGTCCTACTAGTAGTCTTGTTAATAATAGCTATAGCATCAATGGTTCAAGATACTGAAGGCATAATAATGTTCATAAACTCTATGCTTACTTTCGCAGCCATAATAGTTGGTGTAATCGGTCGTAGAATAGGCATGAAGGAGAAGAAAATGAATGTTAGAGTAGTTTTAGGCCCCGGTGAACCATATAGTCTAACTATACCGTTGAAGAAGAAGCCGGTAAACATAGAAGTTGTAACAAATAAGGGTACCTATAAGGTAGGCGTTAGTGTTCCGAGAATAAAACCACGTATAGCGTATAAGCCTCCTACACCCGGAAGAAAATAACAGCGTTAAAAATAATTCTAGGCCTCATCAATCTCTCTAAGTGTTATAGGGAGGTGTACTGGATATAGGGTTAAGGGTTAGAGCTAGTATAGGAACACTAGCACTCCTAGGTCTAGCTAATATAAGAATGGACGCGGAACCTCATACAGCCTATTTACTACAATACTATGAGAAGGGTTGTTTAGCTCGCTGTAGCTTCTGTCCCCAATCCATAACCAATAACTGGGATAAAAACTACTTGAGCCGGGTTAAGTGGCCTATAGTAGAATTAGAAGAAATAGTACAGCGTTTAAGAGAGAAAAAGAACTTATTCAAGCGCGCATGTATTCAGGGGGTAGTTAAGCCATGGTTCCACGTAGAATTATTGGAAATAGCCAGCCAACTATACGGGACGGGGCTACCAGTTTCTATAGCTTCAAATATCGTTCCCCGAAGCATTCTAGTAGAATACAGTAGGTTCTCCGATAGCTTTGGCGTAGGCTTAGATGCCGCTTCTCCAAGAGTTCATAGGGAGACTATGAGGCCGGGTACTTGGGAGAGTTATTGGAGATTCATAGAAGACGCGGTAACCGTGTATGGTCGCGGGAACGTATATGTTCACCTTATAGTGGGGATGGGTGAGACTTGGCGTGAACTAGTAGAGACTATAACGAGGATCTATAGGGTTGGTGCTAGAATAGCATTATTTGCTTTTACACCAGTAAAGAATACGAGAATGTCTAGTAATCGGCCACCGTCAATGAAAAAGTATAGGTTTGCTCAAATATACTCTTACCTACTCGATGCGGGATACGAGCCCCAACAAGTACTCGTGTGGAGGAATAATGAGCCTAGGATAAGGAAGGGGCCTTGGATAAACGATGATTTACTCCAAGCATTATTAACGAGCGGGTGCCCCAATTGTAATAGACCATACTATAATGAGCCCCCCGGAAAAATACTCTACAACTACCCCGACTACAAACACCTCCAACAACACCGAGAAGTATTGTGGAAGCAGGTTCAAGAAGTATTAGAGTAGAAGTGGTGGATTCCTCCTTGGCTAAAGCATATATCCCCTACCCTAAATACGTGTCGATAAGCATTACTGGTAATGCCTGCGCATTGAATTGCCGCTATTGTTCTAGAACTTATCTAAAACACATGGATAAAGCCCTAAGCCCCCAGCAACTCTACTGGCTCATGAGGAAGCTCTATGGGAGCGGTGTTAGAGGATTCCTTATAAGCGGCGGTTTTACTCGTGAAGGTAAGCTCCCATTCCATAACTATCTATCAGTTATACGTGAGTTTAAGGAAAAATATGAGTCAGTTATAAGTATCCACCCAGGCCTCGTATCGAGAGAAGAAGCTAGAATGTTGCGTGAGGCGAGAATCGATATAATCGACCTAGAATTCTCCCTCTACCCTACTTTTACTGAAAAAGTAAAAGGACTAGGACCTAGAGCCATAGAGCAATATGCTAGAACACTTAAAGCATTATACGAGGAGGGACCAAGCTACATAGCACCCCACATCCTAGTTGGCTCTGGTCTAGGATTACTAGGGAATGAGCCAGCAGAACTCTGGTTCCTAAAAGACTATGATCCCTACATAATAGTATTATTGATTTATGCTCCAACAAAGAATACCCCGTCAGAAAAAGACCCGGAACCCGAACCAGAATACGTTCTTGAAACCGTGAAATATATTCGTAGAAATTATAGTGGAGAACTAAGCCTCGGCTGCATGAGGCCCTGGGGCCGCTATAAGAGTATTGTAGACGACTTATTGCTTAGAGAGAACCTATTAGATCGTATAGCTAATCCACCACGTCAACTAATAGAAAAACATGGTTTAGAAACCATACATGCTTGTTGCAGCATACCCAGAGAATACGAGGAACTATTCAAACAATAACAACTACAGGTATTGTATTAGATCAAAAGTATTGAGACACAATACATTTTATAGGCTTAAAATACGATAAAATAACGTGGTGGGAGGCTAGAGAAATAATGAATACTATACTAGTACAAGCAAGGCTCCCACGTAAACTAGTAGAGAAACTCGATGAGCTAGTAGAGGAGGGTTTATTCTCTTCTCGTAGCGAGGCTGTTGCAGAAGCCGTTAGGAGACTCGTATTAGAGTATGATAGGCTTATTGGAGAAGACGTAGTGTTTGTAGAGAAATATATTGCTGGGAGAAAGCCTAGAGTAGAAGCAGGGTCTATAGAAGTAGACTTAGAAGAAGCTAGGAGGAAGCTAAGAGAAGTCTTTGGTAGTGATAGAGTGGAAGACGCCTTAGCGCGTATTAGGGGTAGAATCCATTGATAGTTATTGATACTGATGTGCTAGCAGTATACTATGTGTATAAATGGGATAAACGCTACAGTGTGGCTCGAAAAATAATTGAGGAAGACATAGGCTACACTAAAGCAACAACTATAGTAAACGTACTCGAACTCACTGGAATAATGTCTCTAGCACAAAATGGTTCAAAAGCCCGTAGGCTCTTCTATATACTTCATGGACACTTTAACATCCTATACTGGAAGCACTGGCCGACTCAGCCAGTATGGGTATCAGTTATGTTAAAACACATTCAGCGGAGACTTAGCCTGGGTGATGCCCTCATAGCATGGATATTAGATGAATATGCGGGTGAGATAGAGTACTTTGTTACATGGAATACAAAGCACTTTAAGGGAAGGGTACCAGTAGAAGTAGTTGAACCCAACCATATATTAGAGTAGACTGGGAATCAAGGGCTTTAAGAATGGCTTCTTCTCTTAGGGGAACTGAATCATAGTGCTCTGAATACTATCGTAGACAGTATATTATAGTGGCTATAGTATTTATATTATTCTCTAAATATTTTATTATCCAAATATTTATTTTTCAATTACTATTATAGATATAATGGTGTCAAACATGGCATCACAGCTAAAGAATCACGAAAAACTACAGAAACTCCAAGACGAGCTACGCAGCCTTATATCTCAAGCAGATTATTTGAGATCACAAATAGATGCTCTAAACAATACGATATGGGATATAGCTTCAGCAATAGAAGTATTAGAGTATTTAAAGAAGCATGGTGAGGGTAAAACAGTTCTAGTACCAATAGGTGCTGGTAACTTCATACGCGCTAAGATAGAGAAAGTAGAATCAGTAGTAATGGGTGTTGGTGGGAGGTTAAGCATAGAAGCTAGTGTAGACGATGCTAAGAAGATGATGGAAGAACGTATTAAGGTATTAGAAGGGTTAAGACTAGATCTTCTAAGAAAACTAGAGGAAATAAACCGTAAGATAAACGAAATACTGCCACAAGTAGAAGAACTAGCTAAACAAGAAGAAAAGAAGAGTTAAGCGGAGAGAAGAATTGGCTCAGCAAACGAGTATACGTGAAGCAGTATTAAGGCTCCAAGAACTCTACTACAAGTATAATCAACTAGTGAACGAGTTACTCATACTCCGATCGAAGCTCTCTGAGATAAGAGAAGCTAAGAGAATACTAAGTAATAGGGTAGACCGTAGGATCTATCGTGAAATAGGTAGACTAGTAATAGAGGTTTCGAGAGAAGAAGCTCTAAAATACCTTGAAGACGAAGAAGAAGTGACGATGATTAGGATAGAGAAGCTTGAAGGAGAGCGGAAAAAGCTATTAGAAGAGATTAGGAGGTTAGAGAAAATAATTGGTAAATAATTTTTTCCTTTTCTCATCAAAGTTAAACTAGGCTTTACTCCCAGACTAGACTCCTAGTACTTCTTTGATTAATGCTGCCCTCATATACATGCCGTTCTGTGCTTGCTGGAAGTATTTCGCTTGGGGTAGACTATCAACGCTTGGGTCTAGCTCCCATGTTCTTGGTAGTGGGTGCATTATTATTGGTATTTTCTTAAACTTTGATAGGAATTCTCTATCAATCTTGTAGCTTCCCTTAAGCTTCTCGTATAGGCTTGGATCTGGTAGTCTCTCTTTTTGCAGCCTAGTAACATATAGTACGTCTAGTTTCTCTATTACTTGGCTTACATCGTTTACCTTATAGTAGGTTACTTTGCCCTCGATGTTCTTTAATACATCTTCTCTTATCTGTAATGGATCTGGTGCGATATAGTATATGGTTACGTCCTTAAACTTCGATAACAAGTAGGATAAACTGCTGGGAGTCCTACCGTATTTTAAGTCGCCCATAATACCAACGGTTATACCATCGAGTCTACCTAGTTCTCTCCAAATAGTATATACGTCTAGGAGCGCTTGTGTAGGATGCTCATTCCAGCCATCACCACCATTAATTATTGGCGCTTTAATCATGGGCGCTATCTCCTTGGGGAAGAAAGGCTTCTTCTGCCTCAATACTATTACATCCGGATTATAGCCGTCAATTATGCGTAGCGTATCAACATCGGTCTCACCCTTAGCTAGACTAGAAGTCGATACTTCAAAGTCTATTACCGTACCACCTAGTCTCACCATAGCGTATTGGAAGCTTAGCTTAGTCCTAGTACTAGGCTCTAAGAAAACAGTCGCCATAATCTTCCCTTTAGCATAGTCTAGTATACCCTTCTCGTCTATTTCCTTACGTAATTGTTCTGCAACACGTATAAGATGCTCAACTTCTTCTCTCGTAAGCTCTAATGCTGAAATTATATCCCTACCCTTAAGGGAAACCATACCCATAACACACCTCTTAGCCGTGTAGAGCTAGAATTAACACTCAGCATAATAGTACTACTAGAATTAATACCTTTCCTCCCATATTTAACACTATTCTAAGCTAACCGAATACTTTAAACAAGAAAACTTACCTAACCATAACTTAAAACATTATTTAATAAATAGTTTATTCCCTAGGATGATGAAGCTATTGAGGATAAAGTAAATCATAAAAACATTGTATTAGATT
>CAZWTS010000262.1:0-5126 GCA_964637085.1 uncultured Desulfurococcales archaeon
GTGTAATAGTATAAACCACGGCTTAGGTATAGTGTCTATTGTACTAAGGAATTTCCTCCACCACTCTGTGTAAACTGTTTCGTATTGTTCGCGGAAAACATAGTCTCTAATCCCTCTATTCAGCCCCACGATCTCCATTAGTGGTCCAGTTACTTCTGCACGAGTATAATAGTTATTTAACGCTAGGAGCTCTTGTACTAGGACTAGATCCCTACTAGCCTTATACCCATAGAGGCTTCTCACACTATGCTTAGCTGGATATAGTCCAGAGAGTATTGTTGTAAAGCTAGGAGTAGTTGTAGTTGAAGTAGTATACGCGGATGTAAAATACGTTGCATTATTTACTAGTTTCTTCGTATTGGGTAACATGTTTTTGTCTAGTAGTTCGTGTAGCGCTGTATATCTTAGACAGTCAACTACTATTAACAACACATTATATCTGTTATCAACCATTTCCGTATTCCTTGAAATGTTATACACACTACTCATTCAACGTAGCGTTAAGGGTTAATAATACTATTTCCTTAGAAAAGATAATGTTACTTCTATGATTCTTCTAGTAAGACTGCGGAGCCATGGCGAGAGGATATAGGATACAGCAAAGTATACTATCATTCCTATAGTTGAGTACTCTACTAGTATCTTTAACTGTTCACTAAATTTTTCGTAGACCATCCCGTTTACTCCAAGAACTAGGTATATGGTGTAGACTATTATTGCAGCTACTAGAAAGCTTCCCAGTTCTCTTAGCGGTATCTTGAACGCTAGTATTCTCCTAGCGTAATAGAAGGATACTAGTGCAACAATTATGAAGCCTAACGCCTTGGCTATTACGAAAGAAGAAGCTTGGAGAATTGGGTCTGTTAGAGCTAGTGCTACGAGAGTTGCTACTATTATGACTGTAATGCTCCTCATGAAGCGGTATAAGTGTATTCTAAAAGTTTTAGTCTTCTTCAATTCTACGTCTCTATGAGATTTTATCATTCTATCAAATTGTTCCCCACCCATAATTGCTCCGAGGAACATGTTTTCGAGATTATACATTGCATATCCTATTGCAGTTGGTACGAGTAAGTAGGCTACGCTAACATATAATGGATTAAGTAACGAGACTATGGGTTTAGCTAACCCTATTATTAGAACTGCTAACGCTATATTGAGCAAAAAGAATAGGCGCAATACTTCTTCTACGTATTCTCCTCTAGGATCGCGTAGGAGTTTAGCGTATAGTCCACCCATGAATACTGAAGCACTACTGGCTAGTGGGCCACGAGTACTGTAGGCTACGTTTAAATATGCTACTGAGTCAACATTTCCGGTTACAGCTGGTAGGATTGATCGATCAGTTAGTTCTAGTATTTGAACCGACACTAGGAAGAATGGTATTGAGATCGAGTGGAACCACATTTTAACTAAGTCTATGTGGAGTTTCTCTACTTTTATCCTTAACCCAGCTTTTCTAGATAACTGTAATACGATATATACTAGCGCCACTAAGTAGGCTGCTTCAATAGAGTATATCGCACCATAAAGTCCCATTTTAAACAAGTATATTAGTGTAAAGGCGAGGGATATACGAGTTACATCCAGTAGGAAGTAGGAGAAACCTACTTGCTCGGGCTTCAATGTTATAGCCATATCGGCGAATAGTATAAAGTATTCGAGAAAGACCATCATGGGGACTGATACCATAAAATAATTGAATCCGAAGCCAAGCATCGAATTATAGGCGTAACCTATGCCAAGGTATATAGTAGTGCTGAGCAAATTATATGCTAACGTTAGTATAAGTGAAGTAGATGTAACATTACGGTAGAAGCCATATTTGCCTCCTGATTGAAGCTCATACACTATGTGTCTCTGAGCCCAGAACCCCCAGAGCCGTGTGAGTCTTGCAAGAATAGTTGTCAAGCTAAAAATAAGACCCCACAAGCCGAATTCTCTTATAGTGACCTTCCTGGCAACAAGCACTATGAATCCGGTACTTGCTAATATCCTAAATATAGAAGAAGTATAATTTATTATTACACTATACCTTAACCGCACATCGCTTAGCCCGGGTTTCTCACTCATATACTCAACCTCTTTGAGAAACCGTAGATGCTCAAAGGTAGCGTTCTTTTCCTATTCTCTAGCAATTGCTGTGGCTATGGTTTTGATATTCTTTTAGCTCTCTTAGCTATCTTCCACCTAGCATAATAGTTGTATCTCCTAACATTATTAGCATGGTATCCATCGGTATCGTGTGGAACTGGTAGTCCTAGTAGTGTTAGGGTTAACGGTACTATATCCCATGTATTCCACGTATCTTTCCACCAAATATTCTCATTATTACTTAGTAGGCCTACGATACCTATTGGATGATGATTTGTATCGTATTTGATTGTGGGCTTATCTGTTCTAGAATACATGCAGTATGGTTTCTCAGGCATTAATACGTAATCTGGAGCCGTGTCAACATGGTAGCCCCAGTATACCTCCTCTCTTTCAAGAATAGTTTTAATACCTGGAATCTTTTTCAGAGCCTCTAGTACCTCGGTTTCATAGCCTAGTGCGGCATATATGGCACCTACTTCTGGCATTAGAGCCCTTGCTTCACTATAGGGTATCTGGTTGACAGCATGCTCAATGCTAACGGGCTTCTTTACGAGCTTACTAGCTGTTTTCAATAAAAGCTTCTTTAACCCCTCGTGACGCTTAATAAAGCTTACAAGCCATGATGGGAGAGTTAACCCCTTCACTTTTACAATAGTTTCTTCTTGTAGGAGTCTTCTAGCTAACCCTAGTTTCTTTAAATAGTATGGTATGTTTATTAGTTCATCACAAACAGTGAATCCGTGGTCTGATACAAGTATTATGTCATCTACTTCACCGTGTATTTTCTTTAAGAACCCATCTATAGCTGAAAACACCTTTGCAGAAATACCAGCACGTTTTCCCCCCACAAAATCTGGGTTGAAATGCATTACCCAGTCGGGTTCACTAAACACTACAAATAATAGATTCCAGTCTTCAATAGTGTTCATGAGCTCGTAGACTCCGTCAGCGAAATGATATGCTCTCTCAGCTATCATTTTCAATGATTCCTCTGAACGCGACTTTAATACGTGGCCCTCCATTCCCTTAGCAAAATAATCTTTAAACTTAGATTCTAGTTTCTTCGGATAAATTCTGAGCTCGGGTGCCATCCAGTCATTAACAATGATGCACTCACGACAAATAGTCTCCCAGGGCGGATACGTTAATGGTATATTTATGGTAATACTCTTCAAGCCATGCATGTACAGCATTTCATGTATTCTCGGATAACCTACATCGTAGGGTCGCATTAAATAGAACTCAAAGTATCCTTCACGTTTTATTACACGATGAAACCCGTAGACGCCGTGTTTACCCGGATTCACACCAGTTGCTATACTAGTCCAAGCTGGAGGAGTCATGGGGGGCATAGTTGAGTGTAAGTATCCACGCTTAACTTTACCAGAGCCGACAAGGTGTTTAAGATAGGGCATAGCACCCCATTCAAAATTTTTCTCGAGTATATTCCATGAGACACCGTCTATTCCTAGTATTACGACTTTTCTATTCTTCATAAACTACCCACTTCTCCCAATTAATTATCTCCGAAGAATTTCAGCCATAAATCTCTTATCTCATGTATTTTTATCTCGCCTTTAAATCCTCTACTAATAGTTCCCTCGGGATCATATATTGTTAACACACCGTGCCAGTCGTGTACAGCATCGTCGGGTCCTCGGTCATTTTCTCTTAAATAGTTTGTAGACCATCCAAGTGTTCCAGCACTCCTCCAGTAAAGGTCGTCAAAGTACACTATGAGGTCTGGTGCATCACCATTTACTTCGGGGTATAGTTCTTCGGGCTTGTAGACCATGGTCTTCCACTGTTCCCCGTTTGGTCCACGTATCTTCTCTATCTCTTTAGCTAACTGGTCTCTCATAGACTCGTAGTCCTTGGGCTCTATGGTTCCTTGGGGTTCCCGGCCCTTTACGTTGAGGAATATTCTTGCATAGTATCCTCCCCAACCCCATGCAATGGTCTTAGACCAGTCTATTTTTACGTCTTTCAAGTCTACTCCAGGTTTCTTGGGCTCCTCCACTATTTTGAGATATCCTTGCTGAGCTAGCCACTGGTTTACCGTAAAAGCTCCCTTCATTCTCTTTGCTCCGTGATCTGATACTATTACTATTACTGTATCCTTAGGGATTTTCTCTAAGAGCCCCTTAACCTCTCGGTCTATTAATTTATAGTAGTCACGTATGACGTTCTCATACTTGTTGCCAGGAGTATACTTGTGGTGTTCCGGGTCCATGAAGCCCCAGAAAGCATGCTGTACACGATCAACTCCTATTTCAACGAACATGAAGAAATCCCACTTCTTATTTTCAGCAAGATACCTTAATACTTTGAAGCGTTTTTCAGTCATTTCCCAGAGCTCACGCTTAACTCTGTCTCGGTCCTCGGAGCGGAATACAACATCAAAGATATATTCTCCCACAAGTTTCTCTATCTCTTTCTTAAGCATAGGAGGCCAAGTATAGTTGGATTCCGGGCCAGGCGTAATGAAATCAGATATAAGATACCCCTTAATGGGCTTAGGGGGATAGGTTGGCGGAACTCCCACTACTATGCTTCTTAGCCCCTTCGAACCCAGAATATCCCATATAGTTGGATGCTTTATGAACCGATAATTAGCTATATAGAAATCCAAGTAGTTTCCGGGTTTACGGTGACGGAACCCGTAGAGTCCGAGTTCTCCGGGAGTCTTACCAGTAACCATACTCATCCATGCGGGAATAGTTATTGGGGGATGAGAGGTTCTCATAAGGTACCGTTCACTCTCCTCTATTAATGGGCCTAAGACTTCTAGCTCATCCTTATACTCCTCATATAGAAGTTTTGGTGGAGCTGCATCCAAACCTATTACGAGCATTCTACGATTAGACAAATCTATTCGCGCCTCAACAATTTCTTCCCGATACGTGGTAAGAAAGTAATGTGTGAGGGATTATTAAGGGTATAGTATTTGTAAAAACAGTATCGAGGGATTAGAATTCTGGTGCTATTTTTTCTGCTATTTCTCTCGCCTTCTCTCTCGCCCTCTCTAA
>CAZWTS010000263.1:0-6512 GCA_964637085.1 uncultured Desulfurococcales archaeon
CGTTCACCAGTCTTGAACCAGGTAAATACGAGGTAATAGTAATTGCGAATACCGGGTACAACCAAGATGGTGCATGGAGTGACGCCTATTCTACCACATGGTCTATTATAGGTAACTATAGAATAGAAGTACTCCCTACTAGTACTTCCACTATAACTAATGCTAGCATAATTGGTGCAAAAATACTATGGGATCAAGGCCTAACTAACGGATATTATGATGCGTCAACTACCAAGATACTAAATACGAGTACAAGAGACATAGTAAACGTTATAGTAAAAGTATATGCGCCGGGAGAAGACCCCAATAGCATATATGCTATCCTACATTGGGGTAAGGTTGACACCTGGGGTGGTGCGTGGTGGCCAGTAAATGATTACGTTGGCGAATACTTTTACAACGATAGTCAAGGATACTATTATTATAGAATACCCGTATCTATACCTAAGACTGGAGCATATGAAGCAGTAGTACATGTTGTAGCATCAAACGATTACTGGGCTAACTGGAATGGTGCAAACATGAAAATAAATGTAACATCCCCAATATTGGTTATATTTAATGCAACAACACCAGATACTACGCCACAGGGTTCAGCTGTATTTTTAGCACCAAGTATAGCTAATTGGAGTAGCAATGGGCTTTTATTAACTGCTAACAGCGAGTTCAGCGATGTCGATTTATTTGAAACCGCTTATGATGTACAAGTGGATGTCGTACCCAATCCTATCCCAGAGCCTGGGATATCTATACTATTACTCACCATGTTACTAGTAGCATTGTTTGTATTGCTAAATTACAAGAAATATGCACATGTAATGACACTAGCATTAATAATCATAACGGCTGCTTCGATATTGCCTAGTTTATCACAATATAATGTAAAAATAGACGGTTACCTCTACGACTGGTCAGATTACTGGCTTGTAGGCACTAGTACACCAAATGTTACAGGTGGTAATGGGGCTAATATAGCGAGAACGTGGGTTACATGGAATGAAACACACTTACTACTAGCACTAGAAACACGAAACAATGAGAGCTGGAATGTAGCTTATGGTATAGCTATAGACTACGACTCTATAGACTACTCAGGATATAACGGCACTAGTGATGCATGGGGGAGAGCTATAGGATATGCTAATGCAACAATATTCCCGGAGATAATAGTGTATGCGTGGTGGCAAGGGGACTCAAAGACTATTACGGCAGCAGATATCGCATTATGGAACGGTAGCGGGTGGAACTACTATGATTTCTCGAATCTAAACGACAATAATCCAATATTACGAGAATCTAGAATTGCTTGGACAGGTGGAGAGAACGGACTCCAAACCCTAGAGTTATCGTTGAATTGGACAGCTATAACTGGAGAAAACTTTACATCAATGACTGGTAAGACTTTGCATATAGTATTCTTTGTTGCTGGTGATTCGGGTAGTTCAGCTATAATAAAATTACCATACGATGATAGTATAAGGGATACTCTAACCTCGTGGAGACGAGGCATACATTTACCAGTAGGGCTACATGTAGAGTACAAGTACACTAGAGGATCCTGGACTACTGTTGAGGGAACCCTTAGTGGTACAACATGTATAGATATTGCTAATAGAGTACTTGATGTATATGATCCTGGAAGCGGGAGATTAATACTCAACGATACCGTTGATTGTTGGAAAGGCTAAAACTCTTTTATATAATTTTTATATTGTTTTAAATGAATATAGGACATTGTTTTATTCCACTTCCATTATATATTGTAGAAAGACGTAGCCATTACTATTAAACCCGTTTCTATTGCTGCAGCTACAATAAGTAGCAATAATACTAGTATCAGTATAACTCCCTGCTGTTTAAGTCTCTCCCTATATTCTTCCATAGATATCTTCTTAAGTAATTTAAGCCACGTAGAAACACCAAAGTCTATTCCAGCACTTGCTGCCAAGATTATAGCGGGAACCTCTAAAACACCATGAGGGAGCATTGCTGCTACCGAAAATACTGCTGGAATACCTGTTGTTGCCTCAAAATAGATTACAAGAGCTGAAACCCCAGCGCCATTTATTAACATTATTAGTGCTGGAACTATTACGGTTATACCTAATGCGTAAGACAGGGGATATGCTATAAACATATTGTGCTGGAGAATATATAGGAACACTTCTAGGGGACCCATTGATACTATTTCATTTATATCGCCTAACTCGTTTATTACTTGTTCAGCCATTTCATGCCACATTATAGCCCCGATAACTATTCCCAAAATAAAAGCCACGGAATTAACTAGGATATAATACTTTATCCTCTTCAAACCCTCTAACAATACTTTAAAGTAACCCATTGTTGAGCACCACTACCCTCGCTTAAACCTAATATTTTCTCCTGGGAAAAATCTCTTGTAGACGGTGTATAAGATTATGAGCAAAGAATACGAGGGAATCGTAGTTATTGGTGCTGGTCCCGCTGGTAGTGCACTGGCTTACTTAGCAAGACGTAGACTAAATACTAGTATTGTAGTATACGAGGCGTTAAAGAAGCCTGGCCTCAAGGCTTGTGGATGGGGATTACTACGTAGCGTCGAGGACTATATAGGTAATATTCCCAAAGACACTGTTTTCAACAAGTTTAAGGGTTTCAGAATATTTGTTGATAATGAATTAGTAGTTGAGTACAGTTCTAGGAGGACTATTGCATACATGGTTAATAGACCCCTATTAATGGGAGAACTATTAGAGAGTAGTAATGCCGAGGTATTTCTCAATAAAAGAGTAGACCTTAGATATGTTTTAAAGAAACATAAAGACTACCTACCTGTGATAGCTACAGGTTTCCAATGGAATCCCAGTAATAGGAGGCTCCTATTAGGTATTGAGTATAGAGTTGAAAACGCAAGTATAGATGAACCAGAGTTTATGGAAGTTTGGACGTGGACAGGATTTGTAGGATACTTATGGGTTTTCCCATTTAATGAGAGAGAAGTACATGTAGGTGTAGGAGGAGAAGCCCCTTACTCTATACTGAAGAAAATACTTGATAACTTCTTGAAAAAGAATAAACGCTTTGCTAAATCACGTGTTAAATACATGATTGCAGGAAACGTTACAGTAGATGGCATTAAAGAAGGATTTCTCGAAAAGAACTTCCCCGTTATAGGAGAGGCTATGGGAGCAGTCTTACCATTAACGGGCGAGGGGATGAGACCGGCCATGATTACTGCCTGGAGTCTCGTTGAAGCATTGAAGAAGAATAATTGGAAACTCTATATTAGAATTCTTGAAAGAACGGGATTACCTAGGAGTATTAGGTTGCAGTACAAGATATTCAATAGTATTGAAAGGAGGCGGGCACGCCTACCCATAAAGCGCTTAAGAGAGCTTGTAAAGGATTGTGAATGGCTTGTATACGATATTGCTTTTGGCAACCCAGGTGTATGGAGTATTCTAAGAGCATTACCGTGTGGTTTAAGAAAAGCACTTACAATTGCATCATTAATTAAGCGATATAGTAGTTAAACAAAAATATTTATGATAAATTGTTATATAAAAATAGTTCATAATGTATCTCTGTATCTCTAAGCCTCTTTGGTCATAGAGGTATATTGCCGTGTTTCTTTGGTGGTACTCTTACTCTTACCTCTCTCTTTGTGAGGAGTAGTTCTAGCGCCTTTACTAGTTTAGGACGAGTCTCATTAGGTTCTATTACATCGTCTATATATCCCCTTGAAGCGGCTACGTATGGATTTGCTAGCTTCTCACGGTATTCTTTAGCTAACTTAGCTAGTAGCTCTTGTCTTTCCTCCGGAGTTTTTGCTGCTGCTAATTGTTTACGGAATATTATTTCAGCTGCTCCTTCAGCACCCATTACTGCTATCTCTGCTGTTGGCCATGCTACAACATAGTCTGCTCCCAAGTGGCGGCTGCTCATAGCTATATACGCTCCACCATAAGCCTTTCTAACAATAACTGTTAGCTTGGGTACTGTTGCTTCACTATAAGCGTATAATACTTTTGCTCCATGCCTAATTATACCGCCATGTTCTTGGCGAGTACCAGGTAAGTATCCAGGTACGTCAACGAAAGTTACAAGCGGTATATTGAACGCATCACAGAATCTTACGAATCTAGCAATCTTATCTGAAGAATCTATGTCTAGTACTCCAGCCATATACGCTGGATTGTTTGCTATTACTCCGACTACGTGGCCGTTGAGTCTCGCGAATCCTACTATAGCATTCTTCGCCCACATTGAATGTACTTCGAAGAAGGAGTCTTTATCTACTACACGGTTTATTATCTCGTACATGTCGTAGGGTTTGTTCGGGTCTGATGGAACTATATTATCTAACTCATAGTCTCTTCTCTCCGGGTCGTCGCCAGTATCTATTCTCGGGGGATCCTCCATGTTGTTACTTGGCAGGTAACTTAGTAGTTTCTTTATTATTTCTATAGCGTGTTTATCGTCTTCGGCTAAGAAGTGTGCCATACCGCTTTTTGTTGCGTGTACTTCTGCTCCTCCTAGCTGGAAGTGGTCTACTTCTTCACCAATAGCTGCTTTTACTACTTTCGGACCAGTTATATACATATAGCTCGTCTTCTTAACCATTACTATAAAGTCCATGAGGGCTGGTGAATACACTGCACCACCAGCACATGGTCCCATTATTGCTGTTATCTGTGGTATGACTCCAGAAGCCATTACATTCATATAGAATATGTCTCCATAACCTTTGAGGGAGTCTACTCCCTCCTGGATACGCGCACCCCCTGAGTCATTTAGGAATATTACTGGGACTCCAGCACTAAGAGCTGTTTTCAATGCTTTTACTATTTTTGCAGCATGCATTTCGCCTAGAGAACCGCCCATAAAGGTGAAGTCTTGGGCTATAACGAATACTCTTCTACCATTAACCTTACCGAACCCCGTTACAACACCGTCTCCTAAGGCTTTCCTCTTATCCATCCCGAATTCTGTTGCCCTATGAGTAACGAACATATCTATTTCAACAAATGTACCAGGATCTAAGAGGAGATCTATTCTTTCACGTGCAGTAAGCTTGCCCTTCTTATGTTGTTTCTCTATAGCTTCTGGACCACCACCTAATTTCGCTTTTTCTCTCATTTCTCTTAGTTTTTGTATTTCGGGTCTAACACTCAAGATCCCACACCATATAGTAGAAGACCTACACTATTTTAAGTTAGACGTACAGAGAGGCTATTCAGTCTACTAGCATTTAAGTGAAACGGTGAAGCAGGGATGACTAGTGCTAAAGGGCTTCGAGCAGTATTAATACTATGGGTTTTATCCTTAATTATACTATCTAGGATTAGTCTTGAACCGTGCTTATACGATTCATTAAGGATTTTCCTTATAGGCTTGGGTGCATTATTGTTAGCTTATATGGCTGGACTCCACCGAGCTATAGGCTTTGGTCTTCTAGTATACTTGATTGTAGCTTCATTTATAGCGTATAGTATTAGTTCTAGAGAAAACGGGTTATCGTATATAGAGTCAATTATATTCCTAGCACCAGTTATAATAGTAGCAATCTACGCCTGGATAAAGCGTCCGAAACCCTAGCTTATACATGGATTTCCCTTAACCTTATATACCTCTGCAATGCATTAAGTTTTTGTAAAATTCAAACATAATGTTACTTAAAGAGAGCCCTAGTTAGTAGAACGTTAGCTAAAAACCCGTCATGGTGATATAAGCGTTGGCTATTGAAACAATACTCGCACAAACTCTCCAGGAAGTTGCTAAAGTACCCCGTGAAGCCGAGGTTGAAGCGGGTATTGTTCTCGCGGTTCTTGGTTTTACAATGACGTTCGTTATACTATCTATATTAACCATTAGCATCAAGTTAATGTCCATGGCTGTTACTAAATATGTGAACTGGAAGAAGTCTCGTGAAAAAGTAACTAAAGCAGTTGAAGCTGAGGCACCAGTTACTCCAGCACCAACACCAGTAGCACCAGCTGCTCCAACTGCTGAGATCCCGGTACCGCCAGAGATTATTGCAGCCGCTATTGCAGGTGTTAGAGCATATATGGAGGAGAAAATGGGACGTCGAAAACGTAGGGAGAAGTATGTTCCGGTAAACTACTGGGTTCTTGCTTGGAGAATGGAAGCCGGGTTCAACTTAAATGATCTAGACTATCTTGCTTGGAATAAATCCCGTAAACCTAGGTGGTAGTTATGAGCAGACAATATGTTGTCCGGGTTATGGGAAAAGAATACAATGTAATAGTAGAAGAAGTTTCCCCCGGAAAATTTAAGGTAAAAGTAGATGGGTACGAACTAGAAGTAGAGTCGCCAGTAACCGCTGGTGTTACCCCAACAGCTAAGCCCGTAGCAACGACTGAGGTACGAGGAGAGAAGCCCGAACGTAGGGAGGAGAAGCCGAAGCCAACGCCGACTCCAACACCAGCAGCACAACCAGTTACTCCTACGCCAGCTCCAACACCAGCAGCTAAGCCTACAGCACCAGCTGGAGGAGCTGTTGTTGAAGC
>CAZWTS010000264.1:0-7681 GCA_964637085.1 uncultured Desulfurococcales archaeon
TTGCACTTGTTGAGAAACTGTTACTTGTGTTGTAGCTGGTACTTCTACGGGCTTAGTCGCCGACACCATAGACTCTGATACTGCTTCCTTCTCTTCTGGTAGTTCAACGTCTTTCGATAATAATATTATGTCTCCTACAGCTGCTATAGACTTCATGGGTAGTTCTACGATTTTTCCGCGACTCGTCTCTATAATCAATAATATATTTGATGGATTGCTTAAATCGAAGCCTATATCCTTTACGACACCAACGTATTTTGCATCCATAGTGTAGACTTTCAAGCCTATTAGTTGGGAACGAGATATAGTTGAAGGCATATCCTTTAACCCATGCCCTCTCTAAGATAAGAGGACTTCATTATACTATATAAAAGTATCCAAGTCAACTCATATGAATAATACAGTTTCTTCTCATTTAAGATCCTAGAGTTTGCATAGACTCATTCAAACGAAACTCTTTTATTGAACAAGTCTACACATGTATCTATTGATAAAAGAAAGGTGTACTAGATTATGAGTCAATCCATGGGAACTACACAGCCTACAGCAACTACTATGCAACCCATTTCTACGGAAGTATTAAAGAACCGGTTAACGTTTATTGGCATTCTACTGTTAATCGTTGGATTCCTATTAGAGGGTTTAAGGAACTTATTATTCATTGGATTCAGAGTTACTACTTTTTCGGTAATGGTGTTATTAGCTGGACTACTATTGCTAGGAACTGCTGGCATATTGTTTATGAGGATGAAATATCTCTTATCTCTCGGGAAACTAGACTTAAACGTATTCTTCGATGACCCTATGTTGAAAATAGTGAGCTATCTCGCACCCCTCTATGTGTTATTTAGAGGTATCGGATTCTTAGGCGGAGACATTATAATAGGTATAGGACTTACTGTTGCCGGCATACTGTTTCTCGTACTAGTGATACTCTACCAACTATATCGTTTCAAAGGGATACCACCGACTATGATGCTCCTATTCTCAATACTAGTAATAATAATAGGCGTATTCCTAAGTGTTGCAGGATTCATTAATGCTGGAAGCAGTGCTCCAAACATTTTCCTAGCTCATTCAGGTATTCTAGGAATAGCAGTACTAATTATAGGCATAGGACTAATAATAGCAGGGTTTACTGGACAGCAAAGCGCAACTGTGATAAGGATACTATTGAGCCTAGGCTACTTACTAGCATCTATAGCACTAATAACTGGTGGAGGACTCGGTATAAGAGATGGAATAAATGTTTTAGGATCCCGAATGGCTACAGCTATGTTGAAAGCTATAGGAGCATTACTTTTAGTGGCCGAGATACTAGGCCTTATAGCCGGTATTATGTTCATTATAGTAGTACTGGTAACACTAGGCAAAGAGTTAAGCAAAGCCGCGGCAGCAGCCCCACCACCGCCACCAGCTCCGCAAGCACCACCGCCTCCACCACAGCAGTGATTTCATTGTTAATGTCTTATACTTAAACACGCTTTTTTAGTCTACTCTATATTTATCCTCTCAACGCCATACTACTATTTCACTCAACAAGTAATTTGCTATGAAGCCCAATATTATCCCTATTAGCATTGCGAGATAAGGGTTAAGGGAGAGCCACCAGAGGAGCCCCATATATGTTCCATACATTATGACTGCTCCTAGAGCTACGCTTAAATGATACTTAGCTATACGCCAGATCCAGCTACCTGTTCTACGTGAACGGAAAGTCCATAAGTCATTTAATACGAAGTTGCTGATAATACTTGCCTCTATTGATATTAAGCCAGCTATTGCCTCGTTTAAACCAGCATTTAATGCTAGATATAATACACCCTCGTTTACGAGAACACCGCTCGCACCTACTACTGCGAATTTTATTGGACGATACTCGCTTAGCTTTAAAACATGTTTTATATACCGCCACATCTCGCTTGCTCCGAGCTTACTCTCTCCTCTAAGCCTACGATGGAAGATATAGGGAACGTCTACAACCCTATTATACTTCGCCTTAACTAGTATTTCCAGTAGTATTTTATAGCCGAGAGGATTTAATTCGACGCCCTCTATGATTTCACGCTTGAATAAGAAGAACCCGGACATGGGGTCGCTTGTAAGTCTTGCTTGGGGGAGGAGGAGTTTCGCTATGAGAGTAGCACCCTTAGAGATTATTTTACGGATTGTACTCCAGCCTTCTACTCCGCCTCCACTCGTGTAACGTGAGGCTACAACTATATCAGCGTCCCCGCTTAATGCTGCCTCTAATAATCTTGGTAGTATTTCTGGTGGATGTTGGAGATCGGCATCCATTACGACGATGTATTTTCCACGAGCCTTTCTTACTCCATCTAATACAGCTGTTCCTAAACCGAGTTTCCCAGGCCTCTTTACAAGGATTACCGGGTAGCCTTTTCCAGCATACTCTAATGCTACTTCCCAAGTTTTATCTGGACTATTATCGTCTACAACTATTATCTCATAACTGTATTTTCCCCGTAGAGCCTTGTCTATTCTCTCAATTAGTACCGGTAGGTTTTCTCTCTCATTATACGTAGGCACTATTATCGATAAAAGGGGTTCCTTACCCAAAATACTCCACACTCCACGCTAACATAAAGTTCTTAGCTTATTATTTATTAATCTGACTTGTAGCATACTTGGAAGAGGCGTTGAGGCTATGCCCAAGTATAGAGTACCTGATTTCTTAAAAATAGACTTAGAAGCTACAGCTAATAGACTAGTAGAATGCGTTAGGAAAACCGTAGAGGAAGCTAATGCAAGTGGTGTTGTTCTAGGTTTAAGCGGGGGCGTTGACTCATCGACTATTGCTGCACTATCAGTTAGGGCTCTTGGAGTAGAACGAGTAAAAGTCCTATTAATGCCAGATAAAGAGAGTAGTAGAAAGAGCATGAATGATGCCGAGAGAGTAATCGATGTCCTAGGACTCGGAGATATTGTTAGAGTTGATATAACGCCAGCTGTTAAAGCAATACTCCACATGGGTGGAGACAACTACGATAACGCGCCACGCGTACCAAAAGCTAATGTTAAGGCTAGGATAAGAATGGTTCTCCTCTACTACTACGCTAACAAAGAGAATAGATTAGTAGTGGGAAGCGGCGATCGAAGCGAATGGCTACTAGGATACTTTACAAAATACGGTGATGCTGCTGCAGACTTCTACCCAATACTAGGCCTCTATAAGACTCAGGTACGAATGCTTGCAGAATACCTCGGTATACCAGAAGACATCGCGTGGAAGCCTAGTAGTCCCGATCTCTGGCCCGGGCAGAAGGCCATGGATGAACTAGGAGCTGAATACGATGTATTAGATCCTATACTCTACTATATGTTTGAGAAAGGATTAAGAGATGAGGAAATAGTAGAGAAGACTGGAGCACCATTACAACTTGTTAAACGTGTAAGAGAACTACATGAAAGGTCTAGACATAAAAGAAGTCCTCTTAAAACATGTATTCCTTAAACAATACGATAAATATAGTAATAGAGTAGAAAAAACGTTATTTTATCTTTTCTTTAATACTATTAGCAATAATATTACTGCCACGACTACTATAATGACTGTTACTACGGCTACAACAGTAATCCAAGTCCATCCTTCTCCGCTAGTTCCTCCAGTAGTTGTGGGCGTTGTTGTTGTCGAACTAGTTACTGGGGATGTAGGACTAGTTGTTTGTATTGTAGTTTGAGAAGTTGTAGTTGAACTAGTCGTAGTTGTTTGCGTCGTAGCATGCGTTGATGTGGTTTGCGACGTTGTTGTTGGTGTTGTTTGTGTCGTAGTTGTAGTTGTTGTACTTGTTGTTACCGTAATTGTTGTATAGGTTGTTGTTAACGTTACCGTAGTGTTTGATGGCGTCGGCATTATTACTGGTATATTCCGCATAAAGTTTTCTAGGTAATCAGCTGCCTTCTCCTTTATTTCTGGATCTGGCTCTGTTTTCTCGAGATTAACCATTTGTATAGTCATTGCTATAGATGACGGTAGACGTTGTTGTAGTGCTGCAAGGTATCCTAGAATTATTGCTGCTGTACGTTTTTGTGCTTCTACTCCAGTTAGATTAACGTGTTTTAGCCTAAGGTCTCGGAGAACTGCATCTATTTTAACTTCCCCGGGTTTTGTAGCATCTATGGTTAACTTGAAGTCTACTGGTGATGGTGCTATGTATATCTCATCTAGGCCTGGAGGTATTGTCGCATTGGATTCCTTTAACATCTTTATAAATCTTTCATGGTTTTCTCTAGTTGCTTTCTCTAGGTCGCCCTTACTCTCTACATGAAACTTAACATTAATTTTCAACTGATTATCTACTGTCTTTATGGTAGCATTCATACTGCCCGAGGAGTTAATGTTCTTTGCTGGAGTAAAGGGTGTCTGAATTACTGGAAATGATGGTTGCGTTGTTATATTTCCTCCCATTATAGGCGTTACACCATAGGTTCCACGATGCATTAACGCTTCTGTAGCGTTTATGTAGAATACTGCTTTAATATTCATGTATACTAGATTCTTCTGCTTGTCTACACTAGTTGTTATGGTTAGTGTCCTAAACTTTATGAAGGTCATGTTCAATTGTTCTAAGTACAAGTTTACTGTACGCTCGTTGAGAAATGCAGACATCATAACAAGTTGCTGTACCGCATCCTCTCCTATCATTTTTACTGGTATTGTTACATTTGCTTCGAGATCTACGGTAGTATTATTCGCATTCCCGCTACCTTTTAATTCTACATTAAAGTCTAGAGTACCATTAATGTTAGTGTAGTTTCCTATAGCCTTTAAGTATAGTTCGCCGTAATCCTTTACACTATTATATGTTAGCCATATGTTTGCATTAACATTATTTTCTTTCAAGACGTCTGACGTAGCTATTATGTCTAGTATACCGTTGGTAATCATCTGGTTCTCGCTAGGCATCTCCGATTTCGATTCAATAATTATTTTTAATTGGCCCCCCTCCTCTACAGTCCTATTAATCGTACTCATTAAACTTACATTTGAGTCAACTATAACGCCGTCGTCGTACCCCTTAATTACTACACTAATATTACCGTTAACATTCGGCGGCTGCATAGCTAAAGTAATAGGTGAAACCGATACCAACACTATAAGGAACGCTAATAGTAAATGGTTTTTCGCTTGCATAGAGACACCTTTCTCTTCTTATGCTAGAAGGTACGTATACTATCTCTAATAAATTATGGCTACACTCTGAAACCGAGAGAAAAACCCGAGTGTATATGTTAGGAGTTTAGTCTATTGGTTTTATTTCTATTAGAATACTCATGTATGCGTTAAGCTGCTTTAGCTCGAGTACTTGTTTAACTGTTTCTCCAGCATAGTCGCCTCCTAGAGTACGTGATATTATTATTACATCGTTCATCTTGTATGCTCCATAGTTTATGTGATCTATGGGCCTATTAGTAGCAGTATAAGCAAATGTTAAGTCTATAGGTACCCACCCGATACTAGGTATGTATGCTTTAACCCATCCATGGGGTCCCGCGTTTACTACATGGAACTTTATTGTGTTTTCAAATTCAGCCGTTGAATCAAATCCCGGTATATAGATTAATCCAGCCTCCATGAAGGCTGGTATACCTTTAGCTCGTAGGAGGGTTATGAGGAGATTTGCCTGGTCATCGCAGTCTCCTTTCATTTCAACTAGTACTTCTATGGGGTGGCGGGCTGGAATACGTGACTGGTATTCTATGTTATGGGTTATCCATTGGATAGTATTTAATAAGTATTTGCCTAGATTATGGTTGCTTTGCTCCCATAATGCTTCAACATATAAGCGTATTAATGGATTGGAATAGTTCCAAAGTATTGTTGAACTAGTTAGATTTTCGTAGTATTCTAGTCCAGTTACATTACTCCAGGGGGCATTAACTATATTGTCTACTGTTAGGTTTGGAGGAGGTGGAAGTATTTCAACTTTGTATTCAACTGTTACATTAACAGTAGAACCCGGTTCTATTACCACGTCTTTCTTGAGCACTGCTTGCATGCTTAAACCATTCATTACTCGTTCAACTATATAGTTTGCTGGCTCGCCATTAACGTATACGTTGTATTCTAGTACTCTCTGTCTAACATCTAGTTGCGGGTAATCGAGGTAAGGCTCACCTAGATCTGATAGATTAAATGACTCGTTACCCTTATTGTAGACTATGTATACTTCTCTTACCCTATATGTTCTCGTAGACTCGGATAAATCTATAGTGCTGAAGGCTGTTGATACTACTACGGCTATAATTGAGGAAGCCATTATGACTGCTAGGAATAATAGTGCTAACTTAATAGTACTCACCATTACGTAATCATTCCTACTACGAGTAAAACTATGTGTTAGAGGAGATAATAAGCAATACTAGTAAGTAACAATATTTTTCTGTGGATCAATTACTTCAACCCAAACCCAGTCGCCTACTTCGAATCCCGTAGAATCCTCTGGTACTCGGAGTAAGCCGTTACCCCTGATAAGAGTTGATAGAACACCGCTTCCCGTGAGTCTTAAGGGCTCTACATAGTATTCATTGTCTTCAATCCATACTCGAACCCGGTAAAGCTCTAATATGCCCGGCTGACTTGGAATGCGTTTCGTGAGCCTAGCTTTTACTACGGGATAGTTTAGTCTAGTACCATAGAGTCTCTCTACGATGGGCTTGAATACTAGTTCCAACTCAGATAACGCTGCTACGGGGAAGCCGCTGAGGGCCATTACCATTTTCCCTTCTACGACACCTATAGCACCAGGTCTTCCAGGCTTTATAGCGAAGCCGTGATAGAATGGGTCCGGGTTTAAGCGTTTTAATGCTTTAACCGTGTAATCCCTTCTCCCTAGACTTGTCCCGCCTATAGAGAAAACCATATCGTATTCTCGTAATAACTCGTTGAATTTCTCGTATATTTCCTCCTCATTATCGCCTAGGAGGCCTTCATCACTAACTGTTAACCCCATTTCAGTTAATTGCGCTATAACTAATCTCCGCGTTGAATCATATATCATGCCTTCAACATAGGGTTGACCCGGCTCTAGTATTTCTTCACCAGTAGAGAATACAGCTGCCTTAATTTTCTCATATACGTGTATTCTAGGTATACCCTGACTCGATACCAATGCCATGTGCCAAGGCTTTATCCTCTCACCCCTACGTATAATAACATCTCCTTTACGTACATCCTCTCCTCTAAGACCAACACCATAGCCTGATGGGAGACTTCGGTAAACGTATATGGTATCGCCTCGGCGGCTAGTGTACTCGTATGGTACTATGGTATCTGCTCCGCGTGGAAGAGGTTCACCAGTATTAAGCTCAATGCACTCCCCATGACCTATAACTCCCTTGGATTTCGGGATTAGTTTTAGTGATACTGGAGAGTCAGGGGAAGCATAGAATATGTCTTCGGCTCTTACAGCATAGCCATCGAGGAGGGAACGGTCAAAACTCGGTATATCTATTTTAGCCTTAACGTCTCTCGAAGCTATTCTTCCAAGAACTCTGGCACTAAGAACTAATTCTTCTTCACCAATAGTTATTTTCAACGCCTTTAATACTTCTTCAACTACTTCACCTACAGTATATAGTTTTTCGGGGAATTCTCTAGACATAATCTTAGGCCCCGAGAACTCATTATTGTTTTGTTTTTTCTTCTTTTCCCTTATTCTTT
>CAZWTS010000265.1:0-7670 GCA_964637085.1 uncultured Desulfurococcales archaeon
CGGGCTCTCAGCATGGATTACTTGTATATCCTCTATATATGGATCATCCATTAACACTTCAAATACTCCTAGCCCTAATACCTCGTCTCTCACCCTCAATACTATATGTTCGGGTAGACCCGTTTCTCTCAGTAAATCTTCGAGTACTGCTCTAGGCTCAATAAGGTATCTTAATAGAGCCTCCTTAACTAGTAGTAGCTCCTCATCCGTTAATATGGGTAGTTTAATATGATATCTATGTATATATTTCTCCCTATAGATAAAGATCTCAGCATATCTTACCTTATAGCTCATGAGTACTTCAGCCCAACTGGGTGGAGGCATACCCCACTCTTTCTTTACTAGTGGCTGTGTTAATTCATCTACTTCTAGTATGACTCCAGCTCTACCAGTTGCTTTAGCTCTCTTCTCCGCTCTAGCTGTAGTTGCTTCAGCCATCTATTTTACCGCCTCCTAACCCTACCTATAATCTTACTTAGGTATCTGAGGCTTATAGCCGCTACCACTACTGCTATGAGGGCACCAATACCATAACTGTATGGTGGGTTTACTAGGACTACTGGTAGCTCTGGAGTGTAAGTTGTTGTTATAGTAGCAAATACTGTTACTGGTGAAACTACTGTTGTCGTTGTCGTTATTGTCGTATTATTTATTACTGTTGTCGTTACGTTATGAGTTACAGTACTCACACTAACTATTGTTGTATTAGCCTTCCACACAGTTTGAACTATAGTAGTATTAGCTATGGTGACTACTGAAGTCACTGTTATATTAGTACAGTTTGTTACAATTACTGTTGTAGGAGTGGTATTAGTCATAGTGGTATTCGTAATATTTACTGGTAAGGTAGTATTAGTTGCATTGGGTGGAGAGGGCGGTAGTGTTATATTCAATGTTACCCGCTTGGTAGTGGTAACCCAGCGGTTCCCGAGGAAATATTGTACTTCCACTACTAGGTCGTGAACATTCATTGTTATGGGAATATCTAGTTCTAATATTGTATCGCTTAACCACTGCGATGTAGCCGAAAATACTAGCTCCTCCTGCCCTGTAAACGGGTTCACTAGGTAGGCCTTGTATATTGTTGGAGTCATTAGCAATACTTTCTCTGTCGGAGTCCAGTACACTTTTACTGGTACTTCTACATGCACTATTCCCGGAATGCTACTGGCTACGAGATTTACTATGAATGGTAAGTCTATTACTATTTGTGGTTCTATTGAGACTAGTTTTATATTAAATGAAGATATTTTTTCTTCAACAATGCTCCTAATATCGGTGGATCCCATTACTATTCCCGGCGCCTTTATCGAGAACGTTATAGTATATGTATCATTTAATGGTACTTGGAACTCGTAGCTTATATTCATACCATTTATTGGTTGCTCGTATGAGAATTCATTACCACCAACGTTAACTTTTGTTACCAAGTAGTAGTGTGTTAGATAAGGATAGTATTTGTCAAGATATGCTTCCACATCAACCATCTTGTCTATTTCTACTACTGAAATAATAGCTTTCTTATAGGTTTCCTCTTCCTCACAGGATAGGCATGGATTTACTGGCTCGTATGGCTTTGTTAAGTTCACTAGTTTTAAGTTAACATTACCATATATTGATGGGTCATTTATCGATACATTTAGTTCTGGCACGTAGTAATCGTTTAATCTATATGAGCCTAAGGGTACTTGGCGTGCAGTAAATGGATCTCCCGCTAGAGCTCCAGGTATATATAATGTTAGCGTAACTATGTATTCTTGAAACTTCTCGGAAACTGGTATGGTTATTTCTTGTTTCTTACCAGTTATCTTTAGTGTATAGGTGCCGAGATCGTATTGTATTGTCTGGTTGCCTACAACAACTACTCCTTGTACATCGTATTCTATTACAAAGTACTTCACATAATAGTATAACTCGTCTATTAGCTGGTTTAAGTCTGTTAAATGGTAAAACGAAGCATTTACCCCTATCATCATACCATTGAGTGAGGGTTCTAGGTATGCCGTTAATATGCCAGTCGCGAAGGGGAAGTCTATTACTGATAGTAATGTCTTCTTATATGATGGTACTCCTATTGTTGGAGGTCTAACGAACTCTATATCAACCTTGTAGGGGTATAATACTAGGTATGCTGCATTAGACTTTGTTATATGATAGGTTACTCCGCCAACAAGTGTCTGTTCTAGTGCTGGAATTATTATTTGGGATCCCTTCGATAAAAGCATCACTTGATATACTTCTCCCTTGAATACTCCAGCACCTTTAAGCGTCATTGAGTCTACTAGTGAATCATCAGGCATGGGGTAGTAGAAGAAGAAGTTATCATTAGATAGTTTTACGTACATGTATAATACTCCGGGTACATATGCTACTTCTATTCTCTCCACTCTCCCATGCAACGTGGCTGTATCGGTAAGGTACTCTTTATTATTGTTTACATCAAGCCCCCTAACATATATTAGTACTGTATTGTCTCCAGTAAAGTTTATGAATAAACTCCATGTTGATGGTTCTCTTGTAAGGTTTACTTGGAATTCAAGTGATTCTAGACTAGAGGTGTTTAGTGCAACCGATTCGGGTATTTCTACTACAACCATAGGTCTAGGCTGAGGGTAGCTTAACTCTATATAACCATCTCTACCTACTGCAACATAACCAGTCTCGTTATCTACTATATAGTTTTCACCTTCCACTATGGTCTTATAGAGGGGCTTGTATTCCTGTAATAACCTACTAGTACTAATGATACTGTATAGCTGTGGTGGCGGCAATATTATGAGAGGGTAAATAGTGCTAGCATTAACGTATATGCTTCCCACAGAGGTAAATGCTAGTATTACCAGTATTACTCCTAATAGTGGTCTATGATGGTGCACCAATTAATACCCCTCCTTACCTAAGATAAGTTCCTAGCTAGAATAATTCGTTTAGCTGGTTACTAAAGAGTTTACCGCCACAGACCAGTAATAATTGTATTTGAATAAAAACTCGGCATTAACCTTCAGTGCAATTGAATACTTGTTGCACCAGTACTACACAGTTAATACCTTAAGTCTGCAATCCACCGACACTAGCAAGGAACATCTGCGTTAGCATGGGCTGGTACAATATTACCACGTAACTCATATACTCTGATAACGTAAAGATGGGTAGAGATGTAAGTAGGCTCCCATTAGCTGCTCCGTAAGACGTTATCACTGCTAAGGGCATTACAGCTATGCTAACCTTCATGGCATCGATTGTTTCAGCGCTTAGAGCAATAACCGATGTCTGCATACCAACTCTTCCTAAAACCTTAATCATTTCCACAACTGCAGCAGCGACAATAAATGACACCAATACTATGAACACCGTTATGAGAACCGATGCTAACATTGTAGTACGTGCTACACTAACAGATTGTTTAAATGCTATTATTTTCGAAATAGTATCAGCTAGTAAGTCTAACCCCTGACCAGTAGCATAGCCTCCAATAAGTATACCCTCTAGGGTTTCATATGCGAAGGAGAGAAGCGGTGATGCGAATCCAAGAGGCGTGAAAATACCCGTTTCTGCACTACGTGCTATTACTGTTAACGCTCTCTTCGTGTAGCGTGAACGAGCTCTCTCAGCTAACTCAGTTAAGACTCTAACAGGATCCTCTCCTAGGCTTACACGTTCGGCTAGTCTACGAAGAATTGTTGGTAGCTCCGCCTCAGCTCTCTTAACATTAACTATGTGAAGCGATACTACTCCAGCAGCAGGAGAGGTTATTATTGCTAGCATTAATGCAAGATCATTCACGAAATTTGCACCAATATTAAAGTATAATGCTAGTGCAACTGGTATACCCGCAAGCATGGCGAGAATAACTCTTCCCTTCGGCACATATTCTCTGAGTATGCGTGGAATCATAAAATACCATGGCAGTGATATAACAGTTACCATGAGTACTGGTATCCCGCCGAGAACTAAGACTATACGGAGAAGACCCATGGGGACGAAGATTAGGAGCACGAAGAGCGTAGCCGCTATGAGGCCAAGAGTACTTGTAACAATGCTTGATATAAAATCTATACTATCTGCTATCTTCGTTACTTGTCTCTCAAGAGTTTTTAACTCTATATCTGATAGAAGCTCCGCAGTCTTCGTTATACGCCCCGTAGTCTCGTACTCTTCTAATAACACTCTAAGTGTATCAGCGAATTTTCGGTGTACTCTAAGTGCTCTCCTATAAACTGCTTCGGGTAGCGTTACACCAGTGAACTGTGCCATCTTCTTAGCGATACTTATTTCGAATGCTATTGCTTTAAGCCAGCTACGTTCTACGAATTCGAGTATTTTTTCAAAAGGTACTAGCGCTAAGTCCAATATGCGTGCTATGACTGGAAAATATGGTAGTTCTTCCTCAATACGACTTGCACGAAACTTAACCGTAGCGCTCATAGAGAAATGGGTTAGAAATATTGCTAGCGCGGGGGCTAGGGCCATTACGCCTATTATTAGCGTTGTAGTATATAGGGGTAGATGCAATTGGTGGGCAAAATATAATGCTACGTAGAGTCCTATGGGTGTAGCAAGAATAGCGGCGTAAGCTACGTTACCAAAAGTTGACATTACCTTCTCTATTGCTATGGGCACACCGTATTCAGCTGCTGTTCTCATAAGCTTAGTCTTTAAGGCTCCAGCAGCATATGCATAGAAGTATATTGCGGTAAAACTAGCAGCTGCTATTAATACTAGGCTTAAGATCGCCATGAGGACTCCTAGAGTAAGCATCATGAGCGTGAAGACTATGGGGAGTAAGAGTACCTCCGAGACTATGATTGTTTGAGGGATTTCGAGTTTCTCTTTAAATAACTTAAATTTAGGTGGCTTGGCCAAGACCTATCACCACTTGACTATTACCAGCTTGTATTACCACTCCTTCAACATTGTATGGTACTAGTGCTGCAAACCTTATTTCGTCGCCTACTACTTGTTCGAATAATATCTTCTCAACTGGTTGTATGCTGAGTGAAGGAGAACTTCCTCTAAGGTATATGACTCCAGTAACCATCCAGAAGACATCGTCTGTATCTCCATCACCGTTTAAGTCTACGAGTAGTGCGGTTTCATTAGCTATATCAGTGTGAACATTGGCTACGGGAGGTGTTTGGAGGCTTAACGCTAAGTTTACAATAGTTAAAGATACGAGAACAGCTAAAGCAATTACTACGGGTATGGCTATTATTATGTCTAGAGAAATCGCAACCAAGAATTACACCTCCATCCTACATTACCTTCCCATTGTGAAGAGTACACGGTAGGCTATCCATACTAGCCCCGCTACACCTCCACCTATAAGTATGCCAGGTATTATGCTATGGGCTCTTAACGGGTATAGTGCATACGATAATGCTAAGATTATTGCACCTATGGAGAGGAGGTCAACTGTCTTTAAGCTTACACCTTTCTTCGACTCCTTTCGCTGGAGTATTTTTAACTCCATTTTACCCTCCTCTCTCCCCTCTTCGCCACGTGTAGCCACTGTTCTACACCTACACGAGACTAGAGTATACAATGATATTAAGTAGTTGAAATACTATTTACCTTCACGTAGAACTTTTATTCCAGAGTAGTATAAATAGTTGTCCCAGGGGAGTAGAGGGGGACTAGCACCATGGCTGCACCCTATGTCGCCTACCTAGTATACTCTGGACTCACAATACTATTCTCCTTCGCAGTAGGATACGGGTTCAAAATACTACAGGATACGCCAGTAAACGCGCCCTCAATGGTTATAGCTGGCATAGGCATGGGTCTCATAGTTCTCGGGATAGTAGCATATATTGATAAAATAATAAGTAGTATAGCGGGTTTCATGAGGAAACGCAAGTTAAAGAAGATTCTAGCACCAGTTGAAGAGGAGGAAATATGAGCAAGAGTAGGAGAGCCATAAGCTTCATAGGCACTCTAGTAGTAGCTTTAGGAGCACTAGTAGCTGCAACCGTAGCCGCGATTATCATAACAAGCTTGTTTAACGCTATGAATACTCAGCCATATATCACTGCAGCCGACGCCTACTATACTAATGCTACTAATTTTACTCAACTACACGTACTATTCTATAATGTCGGTAAGGGTGGAGCATACTTCCAATACATGTACATATATATTCCGACAAATATTAGTGGTGTCATTAAGACTACGATAGTAAAAGTTCTCACCTCGGGAGAAGTCCTAAATAACACCACGAGTACAGTAATAGGTTTCGCGAACTTTACACCAAGTATAGCTATACAACCCCAAGGAGTACTTGAAATGGTTATACAGGTGGATGGATTGAACGCTAATACTACTGCAACAAAGATAATAGGTATAGTAGTATTCGATAGAGATTCCGTAGTCGTAACCTTTGATAAGATATAAGACTCTATAATCACTCACTAAATCCTGACAAACATGCACAACCTTCTCTACGAGGAGGTTAAATATTAATAAATCAGTATACAGTATTTATGTATAAGTTGGACTAGCTATACAAGAGAGTAGAAGAGGTGTTCAACAAAATGTCCTTTCTAAAAAAGAAGGCTAGACGGGGTCTCACTTTTATTGGAGCAGTTGTAATAGCCATTGCATTCCTAATAGCAATTATGCTCGCTATATCATGGATTCTTAGCTCTCAGCGGGCTTACTTCACTAAGCCCAATATGGTTACCGAGAAAGCAGAAGCCTATGGCGGTGGTAATACATTATGGCTTGAAATAAAGAACTACGGTATGAGTATTGCTACACTAAAGGAGGTATACGTCTATGATACTGAAATCGGTAAATACTATATAGCATACCCTAATGGCACTATAAGGGATCCAGAGAAAAAGATAAGTGTAGGAACAACCGATATAAAACCCCTATCAGCTAGTGAGGGAGAATACATTTACGTTAAAATGATATTTGATGCCGGAGTACTCCAGGGCAACCTTATAACTGGTGTAGCCGTCTTCGATAAAACACTAGCACCCTGGAAACTCTACCGCGTAAGACCACCAGTAAGCCAACCCGGATACGCCGTGAACGCTTGGCGAGTAAAACTATTCATCTTCAACCCATCAGACTTCACGATATTCACAGATAACGCCAGCCAGTTCCTAGCGGGTACAGTAACTAAGAAACCAATAGCCGTTATAACAATAACAAAGAACGCCCCCTTTGCTGGACACTTCTTCAACTGGAGTTGTGGTCAAGCAGCTGCTTGGGGATGGGTACCTGGAAGCGACGTTGTATTTAGCGATGCCTATCGTAACGTAATGTTACCCTTCTACCGCTACTACTTTAACTGTACTAGTAAAACAGCCGTATTCATAGTCTACCTTGAAAATACAACAATATTCCCACGGCAAACCTACCCTATATACATGTGGTACGCACCCTACGTGGCTGGAGGAGGATCAATAACGGTGAAAGACTATAGTAATGAAACCGTATACTATATGGCAGTAAACAATAGCTTCCAAGACCTATTTAAACAAGAACCGGCATGGAACTACGACAACGGGCTAAGATCAAGAATAGCATGGGTAAGAGACTATACAGCAACAAATCAAATGGACCCCATATATGATTATGAAGGAGAAGATGAGGACTTAAATGTAACCGCATATGCCGACTGGCAATGGGATGGAAGCGACCACATATATTGCACTCAGGAT
>CAZWTS010000266.1:0-2744 GCA_964637085.1 uncultured Desulfurococcales archaeon
TCCTCTTCTATCAATTGTAATGCTAGTTCTTTCTCGCAAGCCAGGGGTTCAAGAACTTCTCTAACACGGGGGTGACTCAACAATTTCTCTAATAGAACTCCTCTATCTACACTAGGGTATCGTTCAACTAGTTTATCTAAAGCTATCTGGAGCTTAATTAGATACCAGTCAACTGTACGAGCATACACAACACTACGAGCATACTCTAAAGCCACATCATCAACATTTACATCGGTCACTATAATCCCCTACACGTTTTTTAGTATTTGATCATTTAATTCAAGTAGTTTTTCTAAGTCATATTTTCCAGTATACTCTCCTGCTAATATGTATAGCTTTTTAAATGAGCTGGATACGGTAAAATCATCATTATGTCTTTTTAATGATATATACATTATGCTCCACGCGTTAAATAACGCTCTCATTTCAAAACTTTTTGTTAGATCTGGTATTGTTACTCTAGCATTCTTTCCATTATTTTCAGATAAGATTAAATTGAATTCACCTAAATACCTGGCAAGTTTCTTCCAATCATCATTCTTAATGTATCTTGGCCCAAAACTTATTTTTCTACCTGTTATATGGCGTTCACCCATACCTGGAATTATGACTTTACCGTATGCCGCCTTATGTCTCCATGTCATAGTATCCGCACTATCTATTCCTATGCGTTGTAGTATCGGTATTATTACTGGACTTGCAATGCCGAGGGCGTGTATTTTTTGATTAGTGTATTTTCGGAGCGTAGATAGAAAGACTAATGCTTTAAGCCTACTATTCTTACCGCCAAGTTGCATTATGTAAGGTATTAATCCCCCTACAGCAACATATCTAGTATCCCAATAACTCTCCCATTGTTTTTGGAGTAGAATTCTATCTGATAGATGATAAACTGGTAACAATTTAATTCTCTTATCCGGATTAAGTAGCTTGTATAGTTTGTTATAGTTTGTTATAGTTTTCTCTATCTTTAACCTTCTATTATAGGGGTCGTCTTTAGGAGCTGGGGGGTGGTCTAGAGAAACATAGTAGTCAGCGTCAATTTTATTGTATATTTTAGCTATTTTCTCAACACTTATATTTACATTATGCTTAAGAAACTGGTAGCCCCCGCTATCTATCCATAATTCTACTTCATCATTTAGTCTAAGCAACCTCCGTATATCGCCGTTCTCCACTTTATTCAGGATGTTTTTTTGAAGAATCTCATAAGCATTAATCATAACTGCTCTTATCCTTACACCATAATCCCATGGATATGGTCTACCAAAAATCGTTCCAAGCACTAGTTTAAACATTAAACGCTCCCTGATAGATATAATCGGGATGATGTAGGTGATAAACATTACTTTAAAGAAGAAACAATATACCTATATTTAAGTACCCTTTTAACTACTTGTAGTAAATGTAGGGTCTGATACAGTTATGATTAATCCATTAGAATTTGGAAGGGAAATAGGAATAATATTAAGTGGTGCAAGCGCTAGTATGGCTCCTATAGCCATACGTAATGATGTGTCAAAAGATGTATCAGATGAACAATTAGTTGTAGTATATGATAAAAACTATGAGAACTATTTAATTCTAGGAGTACTACGATGGGTTCACCGCCTTGAACCTTTTCTTAGGAAGGGTGTTAGAACAGTATACATAGACTATCCCGATGCCCTCGAAGAAGAACTTATATTAGGCTATAGTAATGCGTGGATAGAATTCTATGGTGCCCTCATAGACCAGGGATCAAGTAGAAAATTTGCTGAAAATACAAGAGCGCCTCATCCGGGCTCAAAGGTATTTCTTGTTGAGCATGGAGAAAAACTGTCAGAATACATAGCCGTGAAGCAGGGTATAACTGTAGGTTATCATAAGTATAGTGGTTGGAGCATACCATTAAATTTAGAAGGATTAAAGTATCATGTCGGGGTTTTCGGAGCAACTGGTATGGGTAAGAGTAGGCTTATAAGGGCGTTGATAGACGAAATAGTAGATAAGGGCTTTTCTCTCATAGTGTTCGATCACACTGGTGTAGATTATGCTCAGCCTTATAGAGAAAAAGGGTTTAATGATAAAATTATTGAGAGTAGTAGAATAAAGTTATCACCCGATATTATAGCTCTCCTTATATTGGAGTTAAGTAGGCTTTCAACATATTACGAAGACTATGTTCTAGCTGCAACGGTTTGTTATGCAAGCATCTTAGAGGGCAAGAACAACGATGTCATAGAATGTCTTGAGGGGAAATCTAGTAAGAAGAAAACAAAGGGTAAATATGATTCAAGTGATAGTAGGCAAGCAACACTAATAGATCTTTCACCCAAATCGAAATCGGAGAACGATAAGTATGGGAAATGGGATAAACAACAGTATCTGGATACACTTGTAGAAGTCATGGATTATTTGGGAGCAAAATCTGGTGGCGTAGCCCGTGTTAGGAGTTTCATAAACTTCTTTATAGATGAGTCATTCTTCGATCAATTGAATGAGAGAACTATTACTCCTCAGGAAATAGTGAAGAAGGCTATAGAGGAGAAACTCGTCATAATTGATATGAGCTATGATTCCTTCTTGGTCGTCAAGCAAGCTATTATAGCTGATATAGCTAGGGCTGGTTGGAATGTAATAATAAGTAATAGACAAGCACTAAACCTGGGACTCGTAATAGATGAGGCACAAAACTATGCTGGTGAAGGAAAAAGTCTTAGTGGAGTAGAACTTGAACGGATAGCTAGGGAGGGTAGGAAGTG
>CAZWTS010000267.1:0-16004 GCA_964637085.1 uncultured Desulfurococcales archaeon
GTACTCTACTTCATACTTGAAAGGTCTAGTCCATTCCGGTCTACCGTAAGTCGACTCTATAACAAGTACATCTAAATCTTTTATTATTGGTGTACCCCGTCCCGGGTTCTTAAAATCGCCAGTATACGCTATCCGGTACCCCTCACTATCTTCTACTAAGACTTGAGCTGCACCTGGTATGTGTTCGGCTTTCTTCAACGTGACTTTTTCTTCCTCTACGTCTATGGTTAAATTGTAGTCTAAGCCGAGGCATTTTTTAGAATACTTTCGAGGACATAACCCCATTACCTTTAAAATATCGATAGTTATAGGAGTAGATATGACAAGTTCCATTTTCCTAAGACTCTCCCTTAACCCTATTGTATGATCACTATGTGCGTGTGTAACAATTCTGATAATACGATTATCGGAATGGCCGTCAACAGCTATGTATTTGCCTAATAAGATAGCACCTTTTTCAGCCACGGTAGCCTTGGCTAGAAGCTCTCCCAGCTTATGGATCGTTAATTTACAGCACCTCTCTAGGAGCAGGAGTTCCTGCATCTAGTATTTCACTTTTAAGTTCTTGACTTATTCCCGATACCCATAATTACCCTCACTAATCCTATAATGAAGATTATAATGTTGTGTATTCTTTTATACATTTGTCTCAAAACCTCAATTATATCATTAATGTTGTGTATTCCCCCTATTTCATGCACAGCTATATACATTAATGATAAGAAATAAGTCAATATCATTATAACTCCTAGAATATTCATGTTATTGTAAATCAATGTAAAAAACGGTTTAAGAAAACCCCCTATTATAAATAATAATTGTAAGAATATTTTTCCGCTACCCTGAAACGATTTTTCAACAAGAATTCTAGCATTATAGTATCTCATTTCTTCCTCTATATACGCTGGTTTATTTAATATTGCGGGAACATATAGATACAACCCTGGCCATAACATAGCAGTTATCGAAGCAATAATCAATAGACGTAATCCTAGTTTTTTCCTACGTCGTATAAGTACATATATAATGTATGGATATGACCATAAGAGGTAGTTTGGATTTATAACTTTGTTAAATATAGTAAAAACTAATAGAAGAGCAAGAATAGATACAAAAATAGAATCCTTATCGCCTGGTCGAGGTTTTATTATAAGTAGTGTAATAATGTATATCAATACAAACAAATAAGGCCATATTTGAGTAACTAATTGCATAATATTAGGATCTCTATTGGATAATAATACTGGTACATTAAATATAGACAAATATTGTGGTGGTCTATCCGAGTGGAATTCAAATACATTCATGTAGAATCCTTCTGGGTCTATTAATAGAAAAGGTAGAGTTACTAGAAGAACTACGCCTATAAATGCAGTAATAAATTTGAGGAAGTCTCTCTTTTCCTCAGAAGCCATAAAGGCTACTGGTATGAGTATTATGGGAACGTATTTTATTGCGGTACCTAACCCCCACGCCATCCCAGCTCTCAGCCACTTCTTTTCAGCTAACCAGTAGCTTCCAGCCAGGAGGAAAAGAATCATAAGTGGGTCGAATTGATAAGTAGCCACGGCTATAATTAACGGGATACTATAGAACCACCATCGGGTAACCTCTGCACCCTCTTTTTTGTAGAGAATGTATGCTGTTAGGTAAACTGATAAGATTAATGGTAGTTTTGAGATTACTCTTAATAAGGTAGTTGTTAAAACTTCTAGTTGTGTAGAACTAGTATTCATACCAGTACTATTTACTAATACTTCGACTGTAGTTTCTCCAAGATTATAAAAAGCTATAAATGTTAATGGTGCGAGGGGAAAATATACAACCCTATAGGACTCGTTATATCTATACATTGTATAGAGGTTTAGAAGGCCTATTTCATTATATATCTTAACCCAATTAGTAAATATGGTGACATCATAATAGTTCCAAACTATTACTGCTGCTACTACTATCACTATTGTTGCTACTACTATGTCTCGCCACAGTTTGCTCAAAACGCTGCCACCAGGTCCTAAGGTTTCCTCTATATACGTCGTATTATTGTATGTTGTGGCGTCGGTTCGGCTCTTCCCTCTGCATCGATTTACCTAATGCTTGTCGCGGGTGCTCCTCATCCGCCACCTTATAGTTCTAAATGAGTAGCGGTACTTATAGATATGTTCTGATAATTTATTTCTGGGATGATGATCTGGGGGCTCCAAGGACAAATACAAGATGACAGATAGTCCCATCTCTGACCCCTATCACCCTGTGCTATGTAATGAATTTATAATCAGCTCTCCACTCATAGTAACCCGGGGTTAAGTATGGTTGTAGATCTATCGATTTTCAAGTCATTGTTACCGGAAGAAGTATATAATGTAATAGAATTAACATACACTCATAACAAGTGGCGTAGATTTGAAACTATTAACCTTATCGCTAGTGAGAACGTAATGAGTCCTTTAGCAGAGATGGTATATGTTACCGATATGATGCATAGGTATGCTGAGGGTAAACCCCGGAAGAGATACTATCAAGGTCTAAAATATGTTGATGAGATAGAATTATTACTAATGGAGGCTATGAGTGATTTATTTAATGTGAAATTCGTTGAACCAAGAGCTATTAGTGGAACTATTGCAAATGCAACTGTGTTTAAGGTACTAGGGGAATATGGTGCCAAAGCTCTAATAGCACCAGTTCAAGCTGGTGCTCATGTTAGTCATACAAAATACGGTGTTCTAGGTGCACTCGGCATAGAGCATATAGAGTTACCATATGATCCGGAGGAAATGAATGTTGATGTAGATAGAGCTTTGAAAATGATAGAAGAAGTTAAACCAAAATTCATAGTACTCGGAGGCAGTGTTTACCTATTTCCTCACCCTGTTAAGGAGATAGCAGAAGCAGCTCACAGTGTTGGAGCTAAAGTAATATACGATGCAGCACATGTTCTAGGACTTATAGCTGGTAAAAGATGGCGTAATCCAATAGAACATGGTGCTGATGTAGTAACCGCCTCAACACATAAGACTTTTCCGGGACCACAAGGCGGAGTAATTCTCACCAATATTAAGGAAATATACAAATCAGTATCTAAAGTAGTATTTCCAGTATTTGTAAGTAATCATCATCTTCACCGTCTTCCCGCTACCCTAGTAACTACTTATGAAATGAAACACTTCGGCGAACAATATGCAGAACAAATAGTGAGGAATGCACGAGCTTTTGCTGAAGCATTAGCGTCGGAGGGATTCAGGGTTTTGGGAGAACATAAAGGTTACACAAGGAGTCATCAGGTAGTATTAGATGTATCCGGTCTAGGTGGCGGAGCTTTAGTAGCACAAAAACTAGAGGATGCTAACATTATTGTTAATAAGAACCTTTTACCAAAAGACCCGCCAACGGCAATTAAGAATCCAAGTGGGATTAGAATAGGAGTTCAGGAGATGACTAGGTGGGGGATGAGAGAGGAGGACTTCCGCGAATTAGCGGTAATTATGCGGAAATTAATAATTGATAAACAAGATGTTAATAAAGTAAAAAGCGAAGTGATAGAGTTTAGGAAAAAGTTTGCGAAAATACATTATGCGTTTGAAATAGATTATACAGCCATTAACGTATCGGAAAAACTCCCACTTTTATGGTAATCAGTACAAGCTAAATAAAATGCGGGGGGGAGCAAGTCCCGCGGTTTCATCCCTACCCTTTGCGGGGTGTCCACCGGGCGGCGCGCATTAATATATTTATTTTTAACAGTTATAAAGTTCCATGCATCGTAAGTTATACGGGATTGTAAATGTTACCTAAGGCATGGATACTTAGTATAGGTAACGAAGTAGTAACCGGTCAAATAATAAATACTAACGGTGCTTGGCTTGCTAAAAGACTAACAGTATTAGGATTTGATGTTAGAAGAATAATAGCAGTACCCGATCTAGAGGAAGAAGTCGTAAAAGTAATTAAAGAATCTATAAATGAGAACATAGATGTAGTCGTAAGTACTGGAGGATTAGGACCCACATATGATGACAGAACAAGTGAGTTTCTAGCCAAAGCTCTTAGGAGAAAATTAGTGATAAATAGTGATGCTTTGAAAATGATTGAGGAGAAATACAAATCTAAAGGCTTATCTATGACAGAACATCGCGTAAAGATGGCTATGCTCCCGGAGGGCGCAAAACCCATACCTAATCCTGTTGGAACTGCTCCCGCCATTCTAGTCGAAGTAGGTAAAACCATTATTATCGCTCTACCCGGTGTGCCTAGGGAAATGAAAGCTATTTATGAAGAATATGTTGAAGATATATTAAAGAAGAGAGCACCTAAAGTCTATCGTTCGGAAAAATGGTTCAAAGTAGTAGGGATACCGGAATCCACTATTGCTCCAATAATTGATAGGGTCGTCAAAAAATATAGAACCGTGTACGTCAAGTCCCATCCTCGTGGTGAGGAATTAAATAACCCTATAATACACGTGTACGTGGTTGCATCAAGTTTAAATGATCAGAGAGAAGCGGCAGAAATTGCTGAGAAAGTTTACAAAGAGTTAGTGGAAGAGTTTTTAAAGCTCAAAGGAAAAATAGAGGAGCTAGAGATTAACAGTGTTAAAGGCGGGGAATAATGGTGAATGTAAACGAGTTAAGAAATAAGATAATACAAGAACTACGTAAAGTACACGATCCTGAGATACCTATAAATGTATGGGATCTTGGTTTAATATATGAATTGAACATAGATCAAGAAGGGAACGTAAAAATAAAAATGACATTAACTGCGCCGGGTTGTCCAGTAGCTTATCTAATAGTTGAACAAGTAAAGGATACTGTGTCAAGAGTGGAGGGTGTAAAGAGTGTTGATGTAGAATTAGTATGGGAGCCCCCGTGGACACCTAAGCGGATGACTCCAGAGGGAAGAGAGATGTTTAAAACTATCTTTGGATACGATATAGTAGAATACTGGGAGCAACATTACAATAAATAACGTTTTTAATACAATTATATGTTTATAAGGGGTACCATAAGGGCGTTATTTATCGTCTCTATAATAGTAATGGTGTTACTTACAATTGTAGTAAGCCATTACATTATGATGAGTAGTGGAGATGATATAGTAAAAGAACCCTATAATTATCACACAATATTATTATCACGCAACGGGTATACTATTACAAAAATTATTAGAGAACAAATTACTAGTAAATATAACGATGATACTATTTATATTATTCTTATCTTTATCATCTTACTTCCAGCATCAATTATATTATTAGCATATATTAGGAGAAGTAAGAATAAAATAGTTAACTTGAGGATCAATGTGAAGACACATTTAGTTAATAATGATAACAGTAATATAATCAGCAGTAACTCGAATATAACGAATAGAATGAACGATAAGAATACTAGAAAAATAAACGTTTTAGCTAAGGATCTAGCCAGATATCCAGATAATCTACTGAAACTATTCCTTAAAACTTTCTGTAGATCTCACATGAACGTTATCATATTAATAGAGAAATATCCCAGTGATGAAGCCAATAAAATCATAGATATTATCAGAAAAAATGCTTTAAAAGATTGTGTACAATTGAAATATGTTAGGGATCATAAATTATATGCAAGTGAAGTTATAAACGTAGATGAGATAATGAATCTAATAAGAATACATTCATTTGAAGAGAATGAGATTAGAAATCAATCCTTGGAATTAGTTAGTGATAGTTTTGATAATAGTTCAGTAAAAAGTAACAAATTGAAAAACAATGTAATCGTTTTCGGAAGAAATCACCGTTTCATACTTGATAAAGAATTATATGAATCATTGAAAAAAGGAATTAATCTAAAGGAATTACGGGATAAGTATGGTATTAGCGCATATAACTTGGTGATGAAAATGTATGGTGATGGCGTAATACTATTAAGTAATGATAAGGCTATATTAATAGACTAAATATGCATTATATTCTTAACTCTTTGTTAAGTAATGTTCAGATAATATAACCTATGGGAAGTCTTCCCAGCATAAAGGCTATCATACCTATCATCATGAAGAATAATATTTTATTCTTCACCATATACGCTTCTTCGCGTGTAGGCGTCTTCAAAATCTTTAGGGTAGCCCATATTATTCCTATATCTGTTACAATTATTAATGGAATATATAGGACATTAACCATTTTTAGATAAATTGGAAGAAAACTAAGTACGACAGCCGAGATATAGAATACCGAAGCAGTTATTGCTGCTTTTCTTTCCCCGTACCTTACAGCAACAGTCATAACACCACGTTCTCTGTCTCCAACCACGTCTACTATGCCTTTTGTTATCTCACGTCCCGTATTAGCTAGAAACGCTATTAGTGCAAATATCAAGGCTATCGCTGTATTATTCAATGATGTAAGAAGCGAACCATAAATAAATGGTATTGCAACACAATAACTTACCATGAGGTTCCCTAGCAACCCTGTCTTCTTCATTTTCCAATTATAAAGTAATGATATAGTGTATGATAATAGAGCTATTGTAAAGAATAATAATCCTAGATATAATGCGGTAAATAGGCCAACTAGTCCTAAAGTAATACCATAAGCTATGGCTTTCTTCTCACTTATACGTCCACTAGGTATAGGACGAGTTGGCGCATTAATTGCATCTATAAATCTATCAAAATAATCGTTTATTACCATTGAAGATGCCGTCAGAAAGAATCCTACAAGAAATCCCCAAACAAGATTTAAGTTAAGTGTTAAACAACCACATGCTATAATGTAACCTACAATAACTGCAATACCATTCATGACCGAATTAACTGGCCGGATTATCTCTATATATGCTATATTTTGATTCATCACTATATTCCTAGGAGTCTCCTTAAGAAAGACTTTGATTTCTTTTTATTGCTTTCCTCCTCATTTCTACCGTAAACAATAGCGTAAGCTACCTCAGGTCCAGCATTTCTATAACGTTCTGCTTTCGATGCTAAAATCTCTAGTTCTTCTCTAGTTGCATAATCTATTGGATAACCAGTATTACCTGATTGCTCCCACCTAGCATATACGTTTTCAAGGATCGTTGAAACCTCTGGATCCCCATAGAAGGCCATTTTAGCCCATTGATTATGACTTTCATCAATTAATTCAATTACTTTCCTCTTTAGATCATTAATGCTAGCCATTACTGTGGTTCCTCAACATATAACATCAACCTAGAGTTTAAAAGTCTTTAAATAAATATCTAATATAGTGTAGATAAAGGTACATAGAATGTCATCGATATACGAGAAAATAATTAGTTACTTACTCGAAAACCCTGGTGCGAAGCCGAGACAAATAGCTGATAGTATAGGCGAGAGTCTATCAAGGGTGCGACGTGCATTATATGTTCTAAGAGATAGAGGGGTAATTGCTAGAAGCGGTCAAGGTTATGTAGTGGTAAGATCAAGGCTTCGCCCACCGCAGAAAAGTACGCAAACTACTGAGACCTCTAATATTTCTAGCAAAACTCCTATGAAAAGTGAAGAAGTCTATGGCGAGAAAAATAATAAAAATATTGATGGACTTGATGTAAATAGTAAATGGCTTTCAGAAATAATAACTAATATACTTAAAAACGTAAATGACCTTAGCAAGAGAATAGAAAAGCTCGAAAAAGAGGTATCAGTAATTAAGGCTCAACTGGATTCCTTAAAGAAAAAACAAGATAGAGATATAGATCGTTTTATCTCCTTAGTGAAACGAGAGAAAATAATGATAATCGAGGAAGCGAAAAGATATATGCAGAAATCACTTGATTATTACATAATAAACGGTTATATCATAGTTGTAGACAATATTGTTGTTGAACGAGAGTATTATGATAATTTTAAGAGAAAATTCCCATTAAGGATTTCCGATGTGAAAAAGCTTAATGAAAAAGAAATATTGCTATTGAAAAAACTAGTAGAAGAAGGAACAGTATATTTGCATGGAGGTAATGAATATAGGTTTGTAGAATAATACAATAAATATAGATGATGAGTCTTCTCTTCTTCGAAGCCTAGGTGAAAGTAGGAGATGAGAGAAACCGGCCTGGCTGATAAAAATAGTAGATTCCCCCTCTTCATAGACTTAATTAGCGTTAATGACTTAACAAAATACGTAGAGCAATGCAAAAAGAGAATAGTCTTACCTATTGGTAGTATAGAACCGCACCTAAGAACACTTCCTTTGGGTACCGATAAAATAATTGCCGAAAAATTGGCTATAGAGCTAGCAGAAGAATTTCATAAGAATAGAGAATGCTTACTAATAGCACCAGTACTAAGTTATAGTGTTAGTATTGAATGGAAGGAAAGTAACTCCACCATAACATTATCTCCTATTACTATGTTTTATCTATTAAAAGACATACTTATATCACTAATGGATATGGGCTTTAAGAATATAATAATACTAAATGCACATGGTGGAAATAGCGAAATAATAAGACTTACCGCTAGAGAATTTGTAATGAAATATAATGATGTAAATATAATAGTAATAGATTGGTGGAAAATTATTAATGATTTAATAGAAAAATACACTTCAACAGGAAATTTTCTACATAGTGATGAAGTCGAAATAAGTCTACTACTATATTGGAAAATAATAGATAATAGAGTATTAGCAGAGGTAATTAAGAGTGTGGAAAAAGAGAAAACGCTCCCGTGGTTAAAAGATTACGGAATAGAACATTATACTAGAATTCCACATGAAAAAGCCATAGCATCTTATGGCGATCCTAGCAGAGCGTCAAGGGAGCTTGGTGAATTATTAATTAAAGAATTCAAGAGAAGGGCTACGGAGATTATACTTAAGCTAACGTGATCAAGGATCTTTATCTTCGACAATAATAGCTTTGGGTTCGCAAAAAACAGTGCATCCATAGCATAGCGTACAGTTATTCTCGCTAACTACTCGTGCTTTGTTATTAACTAATACAAATACTTCACCGGGACATAATTCTATGCATAAACCACACCCATTACATTTATCCTCAATTACACTTACTTTAGGCTCCATTTATCTTCACCACTAAAATAGAGGTAGCTGGTAGACGTATTAAACAGTATTATTGCTTGTGGCGAATATATTAAAAGGTGAAGATTTATGATCGTAAGAGCCGATTTGCATATCCATACAACACTAAGCGACGGAGTCAATAGTCCTAAAGAGGTGGTTTTAGCCTCATTTTATAAAGGATTAAATGCAATTGCAATAACTGATCATGATACGTTTCAGGGGGCAATCGTGGCGAGAAGGTTTGTCGGAGAACTAGATATGATAGTAATAGTAGGATGCGAAGTTAGTAGTACGAAGGGAGATATTATAGTTTTATGTGATGAACCAATAACTATATCTAGGAATATAAATGATTTAATAGATAAAGCTCATGATAATAACTGTTTAGTTATACCAGCTCATCCATTTGATGAAAATAGAAATAGTATTAGAGAAGAAATATATGATTATGAATGGGATGCTATAGAAGTGTATAACGCCTCCTCTACAGAATACGCTAATAAACAAGCACTTATAGCGGCAAAAATAATGGGGCTACCCGGTGTAGGTAATAGTGATGCACACTCGATAGACAAAATAGGCATTGTATATAACAAAATATTAGTTGATAATTTCTCAATAGATGACATATTTGAATCTATTAGAAAGAATAAAGTAAAAATTATTAGAAGATAAAACACTGTTACTATTTCTTAAATCTCGGAAGAGTTATTCCACGTTGTCTTTGATATTTTCCTCGATAAGGTTTCTCCACGGGGGAAGTGGTTTTAGCTAAAACCAAGTGGAGAAACCTTTCTCCTGCATATAATCTTACTGGGAATTCTCCTCCTACAAGTTCTATAGTTAAGGTGCCTTCGAAACCAGCATCAACAATAGTCGGTGGAGCATAAATACCCAGTCTAGCATAGGTGCTCCTAAGATTTACAAAAGCCATGATATCGTCTGGCAACTTAATGTACTCGAGAGTTGTTAGTAAAACGTGCTCGTGGGGATTAATTACGAATGATTTGCCTTCCTCTATTCTATAAAAGTCGGAGTAATCTATAGGCGGATTTCTTATATCGAACACTTTTCCGGGATTAAGCATTCTTGCTATCTGGTTTCCAAGTCTTAGATCAAGACCGTTTTCTCTAATTATATCTTCACTGAATGGATCTATAATTATCCTCTTCTTCTCTATATAATACCTTAAATCGCGATCCCCGAGAATCATTATAACAGCCTCATAGAAGACTTTTCTAATATTCCGTTAATCAGCTATATAGTAGTAGTTCTCTTGTCCTATATATTTAAGTATTATTTCCCTCTCTTCTCTTTAACTGGTTAATTGCAGTTAATAGTGAGTGATAGATTTCTTTGATTTCATTTTCTTCTAGTATTCTATTAAAATAAACTCTTATATTAATGGTTTCCAAGCCTTCGGGAGTTTTTAAGCCTACGTATTCGATCCACTCGGCACCTATTTTTTCTCCATCTACACGATGATATAGTAAGCTTATTCCCTGGTTTTCCAACGAATAGTTTACTGGATACATCCACTTGTCATCGTAGATATCTATTGACAGAAGAGTGGCGTTTTCCTCGTATACTACCAAAACCCTCTTATGTCTATCGAAGAAGTATTCCTTTACAGACAATTAAAAACCCTAATTTAGTGAAATTGGCTCGTAGAACATCTTATCAGAGAATCATCTTTAGTTCACTACCACAATAGGGGCATTTACCCTTTAATCTCTTGTAATCAGCTTCACAGAAGTATGCGTCCTTGTCTTTATAGCACTTAGGACAGTAATACACTATATCTTTCCCAATAAGTAGTGTTCTAGCACATATGCGGCACTTTACTGTTACCCAACCAGCATGTCCCATAGCATTTACTCCTTTAAATAAACCAGTGCTCATTGTTAAACGCCGGAAGGTTAGTTTTTCTGGAAACTTAATAAGTATTGCTCTCGGAAAGCAAGAAATAAGAATCAGTGAGAAGTGTTTGACAGTATAGTGGTGGAGATTGATAGGGATGGCGAAAAACACATTCCTTAAGACTAAAGATGTTATGAAGCCTGAGATGGTAGGCAAAGAAGTAATGCTTCGAGGATGGGTTTATCGAAAACGACACCTTGGTGCGAAAATATTCATAGTGTTAAGGGATAGTGAGGGAATAATACAGTGTCTCGTATCAAAAAATGATGTTGATGAAAAAACCTGGAAAGAAGCCGAGAGGATAACAAGAGAAAGCAGTTTTATGGTTCGCGGAATTATACGTGAAGATCCTCGTGCTCACGGGGGCTACGAGTTAAAAGTAACGTGGCTTCGTATAGTTGGCTTATCGGAAGTATTCCCTATACGTGGAGGAGAGGGAGTAGAATACCTACTAGATAAGAGGCATTTGTGGCTTAGAAGCCGCAAACTCACTGCGATAATGAAGGTAAAACATAGTGTGCTGAAAGCAGCGAGAGAATATCTAATTGAAAATGGATGGTGGGAAGTAACCCCACCAATAATAACTGCGTCGGCATGTGAAGGTGGAGCGACATTATTTGAGATGAAGTATTTTGATCAGAAGGCTTATCTGAGTCAAAGCGCTCAACTATATCTAGAAGTATTAATTTTCAGTTTAGAGAAAGTCTGGAGCCTCACACCTAGCTTTAGGGCTGAGAAATCGAGGACACGGCGGCATTTAGCAGAATACTGGCACCTTGAATTAGAAGGAGCATGGTATCATATGGAGGACATGATGAAGGTTTCAGAAGAACTCGTATCATATATAGTTAAAAGAGTTCTCGAAGAACGAGACGAGGAACTTAAACTATTGAAAAGGGATAAGAAGAAATTGGAGAGAGCAGTAGAAACACCCTATCCACGAATTAAATATGACGAAGCAATAGAAATTCTTCAGAAGAAGGGGTTCAATATCGAGTGGGGCGAGGATCTGGGCGCTGATGAGGAAAGAGCTTTAACAGAAGAATTCGAAACACCATTCTTCATAACACACTTCCCTAAGCAAATAAAAGCATTCTATATGAAACTTGATCCGCAAAGACCCGATGTTGTATTAGGATTCGATTTATTAGCACCAGAAGGATACGGAGAGATAATAGGCGGAAGTGAAAGAGAGGATGATTATAATAAACTCTTGCAGAGAATACATGAATTTGGATTGAATCCAAAAGACTATGAGTGGTATCTTGACTTGCGAAGATATGGTAGTGTTCCCCACTCAGGCTTTGGATTAGGTGTAGAGAGAGTTGTTATGTGGATTACTGGTATAGATCATATAAGAGACACAATACCTTTCCCGAGATTTAGGGAAAGAGTTTACCCATAAGATTTCCAGCTAATAGATTTCTATTAATATGTTTCAAGATAATGATGGAATACGTAATCCAGGAGGCAAGAACTAATATGATAATACAAGTGCTAATGACTATTTTGGCAGCACTCTTGGTATCGGTACTACCATCAATAGAATTAGTATTACATGCATTACTATATTTCAAGGGATTGAAGAATAAATCAGAAACCTCACATAATAAATTATTAAGAAAACCATTAGTGTCAATATTAATACCCGTAAAAAATGAACCTGAAGAATTATTTGAAAGATCGCTGAAATCAATAGCTAATCTTAATTGGCCTAAAGATAAAATCGAAGTGATAATAATATCAGATGATCCTCCGAGAAAGGCATCTGTTTTAAGAGATAGAATAGAGAAGATATCGAGAGAAGTCGGTCTTCACACAATATTTATAAATAGAATAAAACCGCGAGGTGGAAGATCGGGAGCACTAAACGATGGTTTAAGAATAGCTAACGGGAAGTACGTCATGACACTCGACGTAGATAACATAATTGATCAAGAACTCTTTGAGGAAGCTATAAGTTTACTTGAAAATAAGAACTATAGTGCTGTGGTTGCTCGTTGGAAACCCTTAAACACGGACACTCGTGTATCCCAAGCACAAGCATATGCGTTAGACTACTTAATGGACGCTCTATATAGGGGGTTTCAAGGATTAAATTTACCAGTTTTCCCGCTAGGATCAGGTACAATTTATCGGAGAGATGTATTATTAAGGATGGGGGGATGGGATGAGGAAAGGATACAGGATGACATGGAGATAGGTTCAAGATTAATAGGAAAGGGATACACTACTGGCTTCGTTGACAAATATGGAGTATACGTAGAACTCCCTCCTACAGTAAAGGCGCTAAAAGTTCAACAATCCAGATGGTCTTACGGAGCCATGGACGCGTTAATAACGAGATTCCTATACTTAATTAAAGCCCCCGTTCCATTATATGCTAGATTTCTCTATATAGCTTTCTTGTTACAATACACTCCTGTAGTAGGATTTATGCTTGGTTTATCTATACTTTTTGTTGCTGCCTATTTTATGCTAATTAATAACTTAATATTCATTGTTTTGGCGTCATTGTCAACTGTGCTAGCTATTTTATACATATATAGTTTTATTTCATCACATGTAATGCGGGGAAGAAAACTAAAGGATACAATAGTCATGCTTGGTAGATCATCGGCATTAGTAACCCTCCTAGCACCCTGGATAACATTCTATACTTTAAAAGCATTATTTAGGATACCCTATAAATATAGGATAACACCCAAAGGAAAGGAAGCGTTCAAAAGATCTTCTAGCCAGACAGATTATAGTAAAATAGTAGTCGTTTTAGTGTTAATATTATCGTTAACTGCATATTTAGTTTTACTAATGAGAAATCATTATGTATTTGTAAACATGCCTTATCTATTGCTTGCAATAGCTGTTATGTATTCTCTTCTTCGATGGTGGAAAGAAATATAGGTGTTCAATAGGAAACAATGGGTTCTTTAAATAACTATATCAAATCTTATCTCAGGGTATTCGTTTACTATATATTTTCCGTTGCCACCTTTAACGATCTTAAGTTCCGCTATTCTGAGAGTACCTTTTATATCTTCTAATCCTCTTCTTATTTTTTCTAATAATTCGGTGTTTGTAGAATATATGGTTACCTCGCGTATTTGAGCGCTTAACGGTATTCTTAGGTCATGTTTTACTCTCCTAATAGATGCTATAGTGTTTATAATAGCATCGCCAGCATCGGCGAGGACTTCATCGTAACGCATTTTCTTGGGCCATGGTGCAATAGTTATACTCTTCCATGGTTTTCCTCGTAGCACTCTATAATAAAGTTCTTCAGCAATATGTGGTGTGAAGACACTCATCATAATTAAGATCCTTGATAGTATATTATATAGCACATATGCAACAGTGCGTTTTTCTTCCTCTTTGTTCATTCTATATTTTATTGCTTCAAGATAATGGTCTGCAAGTTTATGCCATGTGAAATCTATTAAAATAGAGGCGGCGCTTTGATAGTCGTAGTCTTCAAGAGCTTTAGTTACGAGGTCAATGGTTTTAGATAATTCCCTTATAATCCAGTGATCTACTGCTCTAAGAGCTTCTGGTCGTAGTTCCTCTAGTTCATAGTCTTTTAGATATAGATGTGCTAACCTACCTATATTCCATAATTTTATGAGGAATCTCCTAGTGTATTCTAATCCCTCCCAACTAAATCTTAAATCGCTTCCCGTCTTCACGGCTATGGCTATCCAGAGTCTAAATGCATCTGCTCCATATCTATCTAAGACATCGAGTAGGCTAACATAGTTACCATAACTCTTGTGCATCATTCTACCATCTGTTCCACGCATCATACCGTTAATTAATGCTGTTTTGAATTGTGGTTTATTGAACAATATGAGGCCTCTAACGATAAGATAGTAATCCCAGGTCCTAATGATATCGTAACCGTTTGGTTGTAGATCTGCAGGGAATAATCTCTCATCGAGGTTATCGGGCCATCCAGCATGAACGGCAGCAGTTATACTTGAATCCATCCATGTATCCATAACATCTTCTTCTGGTATTAATTCAGCACCACAATATGGGCATCTATTTATAGGCGGTTTCTGGAATCTTGGATCTATCGGTAACCATTCGGGTTCAGCTACTATGATGTGACCATTCTTACAATACCATACGGGGAAGGGGGTGCCAAATATTCGCTGCCTCGATATCGGCCAGTCCCAATCTAGACTATTAACCCAGTCCTCTAGTCTCTTCCTCGCGTGTGGAGGAATCCATCTAATTTGTTTTGCCGCCTCTAAAACCTTCTCCTTCAATATAGTTGTGCGTACAAACCATTGTGTTTTCGGTAAAATCTCTACGGGTGTATGGCAACGCCAACACTTTCCAACATTACTCTTTATTCGCTCGATCTTCTTTAAGTATCCTCTCTCGCGTAACAATTCTACTATCTTCCTTCGTGCTTCAGCTACAGTTAATCCTTTAAGCGGCCCAGCTTTTTCCGTCATCACTCCACGTTCATTTATGGATTTTATTATTGGTAGATTATACCTACGCTGCCATTTTACATCAGTTTTATCGCCGTAGGTACAAACCATTACTACCCCAGTACCAAATTCCTTATCAACTTCCGGATCAGCTATTATTGGTACTTCCCTATTATATATAGGAACTAATGCCTTCCTCCCCACTAGGTGCTTATATCTATCATCTTCTGGGTGAACGAGGAGAGCTACACATGAAGGTAGGAGCTCCGGTCTAGTAGAGGCTATTGTTACCCTTCCTCCTCCTACAAGTTCGAAATCATAATAGTAGAGTTCTCTTTCAACTTCCTCGTACTCTATTTCGGCTTCAGCTAGGGCAGTACCGCATCTCGGGCACCAGAAAACAGGGTGTTCTTCCCTATATACATAGCCTTTTTTATACATCTCAATAAAGCTGAGTTGAGTTCTTCTCCAATAATCTGGATCCATTGTCATATACTCGGTAGTCCAGTCAATACTACAACCAAGCCTCTTTATGGCATCTCTCATTGGTTTAATCCATCTTAATGTGTATTCTTTCGCTATTTTAATGAACTCGTCACGTGGTATATCATATTTTGTTT
>CAZWTS010000268.1:0-6534 GCA_964637085.1 uncultured Desulfurococcales archaeon
CAATAACCTATCACCGATAAAGATATGTGTAGGGGTAAGAAATAACAATTCCCCGTAGAAAACGGTTATGGGAAGAGTCTTGGATGAGAAAGTGTTTAAGAGAAGAGTACTAGTTTTTGGGAGATTCCAGCCCTTCCACTACGGTCACCTCATGGTTGTTAAGTGGGCTCTAACGATCTTCGATGAAGTAGTAGTATTAGTAGGTATGGCTGATGAAAGCCATACTCTTCAAAACCCTTTTACTGCTGGAGAACGTATCTGGATGATCCGTGAAGCCTTGAGAAGCGAGGGGGTAGACTTATCCCGTATAATAACGGCAACAATACCAACAATGAGTATATATGTTGGGAATGCTCTCTACGTTATAAAACTCGTTCCCCCAGTAGAAGCTATTATAACGCGTAACCCGGTTACAGCTCAAGTCTTCCGTGATGCTGGGCTAAAGGTTATTGTACCCCCACCATTCAATCGCGAGATATATCGTGGTAGCTATATAAGAGAATTAATAATAAAGGGTGATAAACGTTGGAGAGAACTAGTACCACCCATAGTAGCCGATATCATAGACTACGTAGACGGTGTTGAAAGAATAAGAAATATAGCAAGATACGATTAACTTAGAATAGTAGAAGAAAACAATATAGCAAATAGTATACTCGAATAGTATTCGAGGTGTAAATAGGGTTGCAAGAACTCCTCCAACTAGATAAAGCCCTAAAAGTCTCAGATAAACCCGAAACTTATTCTATTAAAAAGCCTTCAGAAAAAGAAATAGAGGAAGCAGTAAAACTATTATTAGAGGGTAAGGTTTCTCAAGTAGCCCTATTTTATTCGAAGAAAAACATAGTGTATCACTTGTATAGAGATAAAAAGAATAAATACTATGTAGTGGACACGTCATTAAAGAAACCCGTGAAGAAAGAGGTAGAACTAGATAAGATTAATATTCGTGAAATAATAGACAAGTACGGATTACCCTATGAAATACTATTATTCAAATAGTTATCTCTAACCCGTAATACTTTTGACTAAACCATTTTAAACCCTGCAAGATCATAGAAGCATTACTACTGGTAGTTAGAGTGTCACGTAGATCTCGTTCGAAAAAGAGTAAAAAACAGCTAACACTCCCCTTAAACCCTATAGCCACTTGTAGTACATGTGTATTCCTAACGATAACACGTAAGGGATTCTATTGTTTCCGTAGGAGGATACTAGTAAGTGAGAAAACACCTGCATGCCACTACTATTTAGAGGACAAGAAATTCGCTGAAATAAGTACCCCTCATAAAGACTATGATAGAAAAATAGCTGGAGGATTTAACAATATAATAGTATGGGAAAAGAAGGGAGAAGCAGAGACTGCTATAGCATGAAATACGTATCCCTTTTACCATCATAGTTGTCTAGGTTTCCCTAAAATCATTGAATTGTCCTCGATATCTTCTCAGAGCTAATGTATTTTTAAATCGGTAATACTATATATTCTCTTTAGGAGGAGTAAACAATTTTGAGTACAAGGACGAGTACAGGGCCAGGTATCGGAGAAAGACCCCGAGAAGAACCAAGCCCTCAGACTATAATATCGAGAGAATATGCTCTCTCCAAGGCGGCACAGATATTGTTGGCAAACAACATTACATCTGAGAGCCGTGTACTCGAAGCATACTTTATATTAGTAAGGGAGCAGCGTAAAGGGAACATAGAATATCCAGTAGACTACGAATTTGTTCTCGAAGCAATAAAGTTCGCTAAAAAGCTAAAGAGTCTTAGGAAGAAGAATTAAGACAGCATAATGGTAACCCTTCTCAACTAGATCTATTAGATCCGGATCTATTCTCAATAATAGACTTTTGTTTTCGGAGAAATCTACAACCTCACATTCAACTCTATATGTTTGCTTAAGCCATCTACATTTCTCTTCAGCAAGATTTCGCATATTAAATAATGCATAAACTACCCTTAACACGCTCTGCGAACCACGAGCTACTGTAGGACCCAGAGGTCCCGTACCACTAAAAATAATAGAGGACACTCTACACCCACCCCCAGATATTATGGGGGACACAAGTTAAAACGTGCTTCTTTACCCATAATTTAAGGTTTGAGGACGATTACCGTGTCAGCTATGCAGGTAGAAGTTCTAGTTATCCTAGGATTCAACGAGGAAAGCGATAAGGCACTCGAAACAGCCTGGAGAGTAGCCGAGAAAATAAGAAGAGAATACGGTATATGGGTAATAGTAAAAGTAGACCAGCTCTGGATCTACGATCCCATACGCTTATCCGAGCTCAAAGTACCACAAATATATGTTAACGGAAAATTATTCTTCGTAGGAAAAGCTCCAAGAGACAACGACCTAGTAAACGCTATAATGTCCATGCTCTGGAAGAGCGACCTAGACGCACTCTCAATACCAACGGCAGTAATGAAAAAAGAACCCGTATTCTCAGATGCAATACCAGTAACAATTATATCTGAACAACTAGCTACAACCTAAAAATAAAACATTTCTTAACACGTAAACTAGTTCTAAACTACTCTCCCAAAAAAGAAAGATATATTAGCCTAAAAAACCATATATAATATTTGGCCGAGCAGCCACCCGAGGCACTATACAAGAAACCCCAGTATACAAGAAAACAGGAATCCCCATAAATGTAAATACATAAGCATCACATAAATTACAGCATCACGCTCACAAACTCACAGCAAAACGATATAATTACAATGTACATGAAAGCAACCATCAAAACCCCCTAGAGGGGCATGCAATACAGGAAACCTCTAGGTAGATCTTCAAGGTATAGTAATATAATAGGAAAATAATACAATAGAAAACCAATTAACCCCTAAAGTAAGGATTAAACGCCCTCTAACCAGTCGTCTTAGGACACGCAATGGGGTGATGTTTTACGCTAATGCGCGCCTCGGGTGGCTGCGATGAGGCCTTTTTTACCGTTTAACTTGTTCTATCATAAATCTATTTGTTTATAAACTCCCAGTTACTTTATGACTACACGGTTTACAGGAATGGTTGATAACATAGTGGTTGTTGGAGGAGGTTTAACGGGGCTCATCCTTATTAGAGCATTAAATATGCTTGGAGTGGAACCAGTCCTCATTGAACCAGATTTCGTGTTAGGGGGTCTTGCGAGAGGAGAAATAGTTAACGGTTTCTCGGTTGATGCTTTTCCCATGTTTTTAGACACCTATGATATCGATATGCTAAGAGAGCTTGGATTAGAGGCGAGCTATCATAGAGTAGAATATAAACCCGTAACACTAAAGCCTGGGCCTCTTAAAGAGAAAATGTGGGCTAGGCCCCGAAACGTAAGAATAGAGGAGCTTGATAATCCATGGCCTCTAAGATGGGTGGATCGACATTATTATCCAGTAGATGGGTGGTCTAGAACACTATGGGCTTGGGAGAAGAAGCTAAAGTATAAACCCGTCCACGAGTCCTTTAAGAAGGCTGTAGGTGGAATTGCTCTAACATATCATGGGCAGAGAATAGAGTACAACCGCTTATACTACACACTAGATATAGTGAGTGCTCATGAGAAACTAGGAGTAGAGCCACCGCTATCGAAGCCCCTATACTGTCACATGGCTGCTATATCACTAGTAGTAGAGGGTTCTCCTCCAGAATGGATTCTAGGATTCCATGGAGGTACAGCCATCCTTCCCCATACAATAGTAGTTACTTCTAAACTACTTAGGGGGTTCATTCAAGACCATTATAGTGTTTCATCAATACTAAGCTATGGTGAGGAGGGGCTTAGACCGGGATTCCTAGAACAGACTATTAGTAGATTAAAGAAGATGAAAATAGTTAATGGTACTATAAGGATGGAGAGAGTACATATAACTAAATACGCGTGTATTAAATCAGGTGAACTAGACGAATACTATAACAGTATTGCAAGCATAGTTAATGAAAAAAATATAGTATTAGTTGGTAGGAAGGCCCGCTGGAGAGAAATGAGTCTAGGAGAACTAGTCTCACATATCCAAGACATAGTTGCTTCAACACTATAACTTCGAAGGCAAGCGATAACGTTAACGTGGGCCGAAGCCATGCATCCGAGAGCACACTATGTATTTACTATAAGAATCACTGATCATGAACAAGCATTAGTTTCATATATAGTTGACTTGGAGCCAGCTAAGACTATCCTACATAAACCATTGTATTTTAGTGGCGGCGCATTTAATGTAGCATTAAAGTATGTACCGAAGAGATATCTCCTTGGAACAGTAGCTCACTTAATACAGGATGCTTACTGGGATACGCACGTACGACGGTACTTAAAGGCTGAAAACAACATATGGGTCCACCGCTTACATGAAGCTTTCTGGACTAGAAAACACTTCGCTAATATTCGAGTAAATTTTAACGTAGATTTTATTGTTGAATACCTTAAACATTATGGTAGCGTAAATGTAGATGAAGTATTAGAACATTTAAATCTAATAGAGTGGCTTATTAATGGACCCGAGGAGGAAGTAAAACAGTATTTCTGGGGGCTTATAGGCTATGAACTAGAACCAGAGCCTGAGAAAATAGATGAACTATTTAACTGGAAGGAATTCGAGGATATGATGTATGAACTCTTCTACTCCGTATAGTCTTAATGATTAATAGATTCTCTCGACTTCAACTGATTTAGCAAGTTCTTCTAATTCTAGTCTATTAAACCACTTACTAGTTACATTAGACCTATAGATCTTTAATCCAGCAGCAATTGTAGCATGCCTAGCAGCTTCAACTGGCTCATAGCCTCTTGAAAGATAGGAGGCAAATACAGCCGTATAAGTATCACCTGCACCCGTGGGATCACCCTCATAGATTCTAGGTACTCCGATATGATATAGGCTTCCATTATATCCTACAAGGCTTCCCTTGGAACTCATTGTTAGAGCTACGATTCTCGCGTACTTTGAGAGGAAGAGTACGGTTTCCTCTACCTCACCTAGGATCCTTGCTTCATCTTCTGAGACATGTACTAGCATTACGTTCCTTAGGGCTTCTATGAAATCACTAGTCCATTCATAGAGTATTTCACCCGTTCTAGTAAATCGTCTAATAAACCCCTGTACTTCAACAACTATTCTATTAGAGTATTTCTTAGCATATACTATATCCTCTACTCCAAGCTCACCAGCAACTGGTCCCAACAATAATACTAGGTCATTAATACTATTACTTCGTAGAATACTTGATAGAATACTTGCCAGCTCTATTTGCCCGCCCTGAGATTCAAGTCTCAGTATTCTAGTATCATTATAGTATTCGAGCCTAAATATAGTAGAAGAATTATTCATAGAGAGAAATAATTTGATGCCCATTCTTTTAAGGAACTCTAAGTAGTCTACGGGGTAGTCTTCTCCTATGCAGCTAGCAACTCCGACTTCTTCTCTAAGAAGTCTTAATGCTATACTGGCATAGTATGCGAATCCCCCGGGTCTACGGACACCATTAACATAGTCTACAGTGAGGTTGCCAGCTACTAAAAACAACGTTGGTGTACACCTCTATTAGTGTGATGAGGGTTGAAGTAACGTTATACGAGGTATTCTAGTCTATTCTTCTTCTACTTCCTCTTCTTCAACTTCTACTGGTATCTTCATAGCCTTCTTAGCTTTAATCCATTCTCCACGGGCATGTGCTATCAAGTGCCATATCAAATCATAGATTGTGAAGAACACGCTAATATCTTCCGAAGTCCTTGAAGTAGTTTTACCTGGCGGACAAAACTCGTCGATGTCTCCGCATACCGGACACATTATCAATCCAGTGTTTTCGTCTACACAAGTAGTTATCTTCATACCATATTCTTCAACGGTCTTCCTAACCCATTTAGGCTCCCATACTAGAGACATCGTACCACCTCTCGAGTAAGCCGTCGGGTAAGCCTAGTTCCTAATAATATTGACCTAATAATATTGAATGTAATCCCCTTTAGGAAAGGCGTCTGAATAGCTGCCTCTTATACTAGTTAGGGCTACGGATATATTTTCTCCTGGAAAATATTTAAGAGTGAGCTCCTAGTTCAACCGTAGTTCTCGCTATGATATCGTTACCACTAATCCGTCGATAGGTACTATTACTCGTTTGCCATTATTTTTTCTCGCTTCTTCTTCAGCTACGTGGGTTATATGTATGAGAGCCAATAGTTCGGCTGTAGAACCTATTTCAACTGCTTCTCTAACAGTACTATGCTTGGTTAACCCTGCTATACGGGCTAGCTTCTCGGGAAAACTGGCTTCATGTAGTAGGAGTTGTACCTCTCGTGCTTTCTCCCTTATTGTCGAGCATGGGCGCGTATCACTACTATATATGATCCTAATATTATCATATTCAACCATATATCCGAGGGTAGGCACACTATGATCTACGGGAAACGACTCAATCCTAGTGTTATTAAAGAGTAATTCTCCTACTTCATCCTCGGGCAAGGGTTTAATTAGTGGTTGAGGGGCACTACGTGGACCCAGTGTATTTTTAACGCTTAGTATCCTATCAACAGC
>CAZWTS010000269.1:0-4851 GCA_964637085.1 uncultured Desulfurococcales archaeon
TCTTTTAACATGTGGGACAACTAAGATAACTTTTGAAGACGTCTTCCGTCCTATCCTACCAAACCTTTGAATAAGAGAGACTACATTGTATGCTGATATTATACCGTACTTTACATTCTCTCTATCTATACCCTGTGAAACCGACTCACTTCCAACAACAACTGGTTCTATATTATCAGAGCATCCGGGAGGTTTTACTGACACACTACATTCTGGTTCTATCTTGTACCTATTTAGAACTTGTACTATCTTTGGTACCTGGTTCACTCTATCGACAACAATAAATGTGTTACCGCCAGATTCGATAACTTGCTTAATCTCATTAATCTTTTCCTCCACTACTAATGGAACACTAAAGCCTGTGTTAATCCATTTACTCAAGCCTCTTCCATGCGAGGGAACAGCTACTACTTCTACCTCAGTTTCTCCCCTAACATAGGCTTCTCTAGAACCAGAATAGGCTATATCCGCTGTGATCACACGGGGTTTAAACATCTCCTTAGCTCTCTCATAGAGTACTCCTCTAGGTGTCGCAGATGAAAACACTATAGAGTAATCCCACCCCACATATTCCCTATATACCTTCAGTGCTGGGAATAGGAGAGATGCTTCATAGTCACTGTATAGGTGGAACTCGTCTATGAACCAAGGGTATTTTAGTAGGCAGATCCTCATTTCACTTAAATCACTTATTTCCTTAACAGTTGCTACTCCGTATTTTGACAGAACCCACTCTATACTCTCTCCTTCGAGTGAAGCCAGTATTGCATTATGTAGTGCTGCACCAGCTTTTTCGAAGTTCCTGTATATGCCAGTCATTATCATTAAGGCTGTATCCGGTGTTCCTAGAGCTATCCTGTATATATCTCCGCCATAACAGATCTTATCTACTATTTCCCTAAGTATCCATACCCTCTTCGGTATAAGGTTGCCCTCCTTATCGTATTCATACCCTATATATCTCCCAGATAGAAGAACTATTGCTACTTTCTTGTACCCAGTAATAGGCAGTTCTCCCTTAACTCCCCCAAGCTCGTAGACTCTTAGTACATCTACTCCATCAATATTCTTCCTGTATACTAGCTTAGCGTTTAACGCTAACCTTAGGATTCTATCTACACTTTTTTGTTGATCCAGTAATAGTGTATTGTTAGGATACAATCCTACAAAACCTCTTTCCCCAAGGAAAAGAGATAGTGTTTTACCGCCACCAGTAACGGCAGATACTACAGCATCTCTACCTGCATTTACTACGTCATATACTTCTTCTTGGAACTTGCGGAGGATCCAGTTACCAAACTTAGTGGAACCCTCTTTTAAGTAGACGGGTTTTATCTTAAAAGATGCGAGGACTTCGGACAAATATCTCACCTAGACTAGAGCCTAGATAAACTTTGGTGTGGCTAAAACTATTTTTTCTAGTTGAATAACTTTTTTGGGGATCCCGGAAAATGCTATTTCACCTGCATGATGCCACATGATACTATAGTATGTATAAGTAGGACATTCACTAGCATTAAATGGGTGCGTTGTAGTTTTTCCTGTATTTTCTTGGGGTCTACTGAAACCTAGATACTTGTATTTTATCTTGAAAACCCCGTATCTCTTAGCACCGAGTCTCACGAAACTAGGTATTCTAGGTCTCTTTGACTTAGATATAATGTAGGTTTTAAATAAGGATCCTGGCATGAATACTTGATGTGTTGTTAAGTCTGGTACAGGTGCTCTCGTCTTAGGTTTTAGCAGGACGTATCCTGTGCCACTCATAGAGAACATTATTGTCTTAGTGTAAATCCTGTCAGCTATAGCAGGATATATATAGAATCCATGTTCCCTCCAAACTCTTTCAGAACTAGTTGTCTTAGTTATTAGATGTGAAATAGATGTAAAAGAGCTATCAACTGGTCTTCCTAGGAAAGCTATGGTTAGTGGATAATTGTGTATAATAGGCAAGGATACATGTACGTACTTGTCTCTAGGTTGTGCTAGGGTATGGAACCAGAATATACTGTGTAGTTCAAGCTCTACTTCGAAAACATGAAGGATATTATTAGAAAAAAGATGTTGAGTTAAAGTAGTTTGCTCCATGTTTTTCACCCGGCTAGAGTGTATTTCTCTTTGCCTTTCACTAAGTCTAGTACTCTAGCGATGACTTGTTTATCATATTCTACCGTGCTTTCCCAGAGCTTATCCCATACTGTATCATCATCTACTAGTTTCTTGAAGTTCTCCGTGTTTATCTCTAGGAATCCTTTCTTGCTGATAATCTTTTGTACTTTTTCAACAACTTCGTTTACGTCTGGTAGTTTTTCACCGTATTCCTTCACAAGTTCTCTCGCTATTTCGTAGGCTGATACTGTCTCGTAACTACCACCCCTAATCCCTACTAGATGTATTCTTACACCTCCATAGATTCTCTCTCTACCGCCGAGCCTATCTATTGCTGAAAGGGTTGCTAGAAACGCTTTTAGCTCAGGTTCTGTTACGTCCTCCAACGTTACTTTTCCTATGAATATTGTTCCGGGCTGTACATGTGGCTCTTTATACAGACTCTGCCCAGTCCAGCTAACACCATCACTTACCTTATTATGAGTATAGCCTGCGACAGACTTGGTTTTATCAGTTATAGCTACAGCGGGGTCGAACTCTACTCTACTCTTAATACCTATAGCTTCATCGCCTATACCTGAGATCTTGTTGCTATCTAGTGCTACCCCGAATAGTGCACATACCGGGCAGAATCCGTCCATACCAACATCAGTTGTTTTCTTAATATCTCCTCCCGGTGGCTGTATGTAACAGTTCCATTTTTCATTAGGTTCCAGGAACTTCTTTGCTAGTTCAAAGCCGACTGCTACTTCTGTTTCTTTCCCTTTTTTCTTGGTTTTGAATGTAGCTATCTTAGCGAGTTTGTTTAGATATTCCTTCATCTTTTCATCATTTCTGTCTCTGTAGCTTCTTAGATAGGCTAGCATTCTCCTCCTAGCTACAGCCTGTAGCTTTTCTGGCAATATTGCTGGAACCTCATACTCTGTGCCTGCTATCTTGAATAGTGTTATGTCTTCTACACCCTCTGTTCTAGGCAGTATAACGTTGACGGCTTCAACTAGAAATACTATCTCTACTTTCTTATTCTTAGTGAATACTCTGTCTGGTTCCTCTACACCTCTCAGCCAGCTCTTTAATTTTTCCCCTACGTTTTCAGGGTTTATTTCTTTAAGGGTTTGAGTCACACTTGATCACCTCCTGACACTTTTTAAATCTATCACGAGATAGAGCTTCAGAATGGAATTCTTTTACGTAAAAACATATTTCTGGATAAGGATTAGTTACTGCTGAGTCTAGAGCGTTTCTTATCATTTTAGCTAGTTCTCTCCTCATGAAGGGATTGTACTTCTTTGCTTCTTCACTAAATTTCTGTAGAAGGAGCAATAGTATTTTCTTGAAGTACTCAGCATCTTTCGAACCAAACTCTGGCGGTGTATACCTTTCAACTAGTAATGGTATCCATTCACTCCAAGTGCTCTCACGTAGGTTAAGTAGAGTCTCTAGTGCACTGTAAACTTCTTTAGTATATTCGTATGTACTTCTCTGAGGAGTCTTCGCACCTCTATAGTATACTATGGGACAGGCTATCCTCCTTATTAGACCATCTATTCCTACTTCATCCTTGTTTTCTATATATAATTTAAATTGAGTCATACTTTCACCCCTATATTGGACATGAGTTCCGAGATATGGAGATACACCTCCTTATTTAGAGACAGGAGTAAGAGGGGGGCGTGATGGGGTTTAGCTGATAGTATCTTGAGTCCTTCAGTTTTCTCCTGTTCACCAGCAATGCGTAGTAGTGATGCCACCCAAGGCACGTACTTCCCATATTCTTTTCCTGTTACTGGGAAGTCTATTAGTGTAAAAGTATGAGTGGTAACTAGTAGTCTATCAGGAGTAGATGTGTCTATGGATTCAAGATACTTAACTGGATATATGCCGTGCTCGATTAACCAACCTATACTTGAGAGTTCACCACTAAATAATCCATCAGTACTTGGCCTATTGTTTGATATACTGAGCGCTGTTGCAGTTCCATAGTCTACTACAACTTTTTCAAGCTGTTTTGGAATTATACTTATTTTTACGGTTTTATCTTTCCTCATCTGTAGTAACATACTAACCCAGTTGAGGATGTCTACAGGTATGGGTTTCTGCATACTTATAGATACTAGACCATTAAGCCATATACTTGATATTAAGTGCCTAATAGCCAGAGCATCTAGTGCGCATATGGGGTCTAAGCCGTATCCGTGTCTCCATTGTCCACTCCAACCTCTAACATTTATAGTGCTTACTAATTTTCTAGTCCACTTCTCTGTAGTTACATTTATGCTAGATAGTTTCTTGTACATGTTTACGCCAAACGAGTAGCTTTCTAAATGGGCTACTCCACATAATGGACATACATGCGTATTTCCTTCTGGTTTGCTGAACTTTATGTCTGTGAACTCTATATTCATAAAGAGATTAGCATATTCTAGTGGTAGTACAGGATATATTGGTGGGTCTCCGCCGAGATATTCTTGTTTATAGAACATTCGAGCTAGCTTACTCCACATCTTATATCTAATCTCATCTTTTGTAACGTTAACATTTGCTTCTTTCGATGTCCTTTTCTTTTCCTCTATCTCCTTTATTAGATCATAGTCTATGATACTGTCTATGCGTAGGTCGTCCCAGCTTATTTCAAGGACTTCCGGTAATTCATCTTCATACGTGATAACATATAGTCCCCAAGGTGATGCTAGGGATAGTTGTTCCTTGTCTGCTATGTATTTCCTGTATATTCTCTGCATA
>CAZWTS010000270.1:0-4966 GCA_964637085.1 uncultured Desulfurococcales archaeon
TTGACCGTGCCTTGATGCAAACTTATCGCCTATTTCTGGTATTCTTAAATCACGTACCCTTACTTTAACTAATTTGTTACCCTCTACAGTGTCTGTTATTAATACCATATCTACAACACCCTTTTCACCATGCCTTACTGCAACCGACGTATCGCGACGTGTCGAAGCTGTTAAACCGAATTCCTTGTACTCAGCTGTAAAACGGGGAGGACTTGTTTTACCTATTAGTATTTCTCCTCCACGAACTTCCACTTCTGGGTCTATTAATCCGTCTTCGTTTAACTTACTATACAGAGCTAAGCCCTTATATCCTCTTACACCTGGGCTGGGTTTTTCTATTCTATCCTCTTGTCCTCCTGCATATTTTCGTTCTTCTGTAGAATATAGTCTAAAGAAAGACGAACGAGCTAAACCTCGGTCAACAGCTGATCTATTCATTATTAGGGCATCTTCTATATTATATCCAGTAAATGATAGAATTGCAACTATCATGTTTTGACCTGCTGGCCTATCATTATAGCCTATGATATCTAGAGGTTTTGTTTGAACCAAGGGTTTCTGTGGATAGTGTAATAAATGACCACGAGAATCTGTTCTTAATTGATAATTAGCTGCGTAGAGTCCAAGTGCTTGTTTCGCCATTGCGGCTTGATAAGTGTTTCTAGGAGATTGATTATGTTCAGCATATGGTATCGTTATAGCTGTGATCCCAAATATTGCAGGAGTCCATATTTCCATATGTGTATATGAAGGATCTTTTTCTAAGTCTTCTGGGTCGAGTGCTATATATGCATTTTCTTCTTCTTCTGCATCTAGGTACTCTATTATACCCATCTGTACCAGGTCTTCAAAGCTTAATTCACCTCTACGTACCTTCTCTACAATTTCCTTAGTGATCTTTAATGCCCCGTTTTCAACAACGAAGAGGGGTCTCCTTATTCTTCCCGCATCACAATTTACATATACTTCATCGATATATTTATCAACGTAATGAGCTATGTTCACTTCGTGATGTATCTTACCACTACGACGTAATATCCTGACTTGTTTAGCTAGTTCTTCTCCATTTTCATGAAAACCTATGAGACGACCATTTAAGAATACTTTTGAGCCTTGTACAGCCCTTATAATCTCTTGTGGTGCTGTCCCCATAATCACATCATCTATATGCTTAAATATTCTATCTAATGGAATAACTCCTAATTTATACAATATATTCTCGACTTCCTTTTCATCTACACCTACTGAAACATAAGACATTAGAGCTAGATTCTTGACTAATCCACAATTAGGTCCTTCTGGTGTTTCAAACGGACACATCCGGCCCCATTGTGTCGGATGTAATTCTCTTGCTTCGAAATGCGGCTGAGATCTACTTAGCGGTGAAACTACTCTTCTCAAATGACTTAACATTGAAAGCCAGTTTGTTCTATCAAGTAATTGACTAACACCTGTTCGTCCGCCAACCCAATTACCAGTTGCCAAGGCGTGGTATAATCTCTCACTTATAACATCTGGTCTAACTAATGTTGCAATATTTACTCTTCTATTCTTTACCTTTGCACGTTCTATTTGGTATTTTAAATCTTTGATGAACGTTTTGAAGGCTACTCTAAATAGAGATGCTAATAACTCGCCAGCCAATTTGAGACGCTTGTTGGCGTAGTGGTCTTTATCGTCAGGCTGCCTCCTCCCTAAAACTAATTCAATGAGCTTTGCTGCCATTTGACCTAAATAGTATGCCTTCTTGCGACGAACATCAGGTGTAGTGCCTATATGTGGAAGGAAGTATTTGTCTATTATTTGTTCTGCCCTCTTTATCCTATTCTCTCTTGTCTGACCTACTGCGACACGACTACCTATAAAATCCATGGCGTCTTCTACTGTATCTATCCCCCGTGCCTGCTCCAATGACGGAAGAAGCTCATTTTGTATTTCGGAGTCAAACGACACCGCATATGTTATTTCTTTATCTGTAGATAACCCTAGCGCCCGCATCATTATTATGAAAGGTATCTTGCCAGGCACCGCTGGAAAAACAACATGTAAAGATCCGTCTTTATGCCTCTCTAATATTATAGAAACTCTGTAACCAGATCCAGCTGAAACTACTTTTGCTTGATGTGTGACGCTTCCCGTTTTTCCTTTATCTACTAGCACTCTATTAACTGCAAGATCTTCTTGAGCCACAATCACGCGTTCAGAACCATTTACTATGAAATAACCTCCCGGATCTTTAGGATCTTCGCCTAGCTTTACTAATTCCTCTTCGGTCATCTTTGATAAGGGATCCTTAATAGATCTTAGCATTATTGGCATATCGCCTATAGAGATCTCTATTGGTTCCCTTTCTATACCGTTCTCAACTTGAATGAGTGTTAGATATATAGGAGCTGAATATGTTAGATTTCTTAATCGACATTCAAGTGGTGTTACTGGATTCTCGCTTCCATCCGCCTCTCTTATTAATGGTTCTCCAACTCTTATTCTACCGAGTTTTACCTTAAGGCCAGGAATATTTGTCTCAACTACTCCTACTTCGTTGACTATTTCCTGTAGTCTTCTCATGATGAAGTCATTGTATGAGTCCAAATGTTGTCTTACTAATCCCTTCTCCTTAAAATACGCTTCCATTAAAATCCATCGATCTTCAGCTGAAATAATATTGTTTACATGTATAGACAATTTTACAACTTCACCCCGTAACTACGTATCTGAACGCAATAGATTTCTTAGCAGTATGACTTTTTCTCTCTATCATAACTATATCACCTGGTTTAGCTTTTATCGCCCTAGCTACTGGATCATTTTCGCGAAGCCATGGTAGGTTTTCTGGTTTAGCCCTCAACATTTTTAAGACTCTTAATGCATCTCTGAGCGTCAATATCTTATGCGAAGGCACTAATTCATGTTCAAGTATATTAAATTTACGGGCCATGATAGACTACCTATATACTAGAGTAAGCGTGACGCCTCTTGGGAGATAGGTAAGCCCCCTTTATAGGGATTACTCTCTGGGTCTATATTTGAACTTCAACAGTCCTTAATTAAGCAAACATTATATTTTCATATTGACAAATAAATGCAGTAAAACATTATGTTTAAAAATGTTTAAAAATTCTGGAAATCTAGTCCTTAGAGGAGTTACTAGACCCTCTGGGCCCGTAGCTCAGCCTGGTAGAGCGGCGGGCTTTTAACCCGTAGACCTAAAGGGGGCGGAAGTCCCGGGTTCAAATCCCGGCGGGCCCGCCACACATCCATATTATACTGATGCATCAATTATTCTTTTTAATTTCTTTGTTATCTTATCGGTAATATGTAAAGGTACTGGCAAGTAATAATTTCTTAACATCGTTTTAACAAGAGCTACAGCTGAAGAAATAGTAATTCGGTGCCCAGGACTAACGTAAAGGGGTCGGCCTCTGCTTTTCAGAACAGCTCCCAAGATCCTACCGCTCTTATTATCAACTATTAAAGTCTTACCCATTACTTCTCTTAAATCACCATATAGTTTTTTCTTTGCTACACCTATAGATGGTTTATCTAAAATTAAACCTACATGTGACGCTATACCTAAAAATCTTGGGTGAGCTATTCCATGACCGTCAACTAAAATTAGATCAAACGATAATTTCTTTAAAAGCTTTATATAGTATGGTGCTTCTCTAAATGCGAGTAAGCCTGGAATGTAAGGTATTTTTATATCGTCAACTATATACTTATACGACAGCAATTCCAGTGATGGATAAGCAAATAAGGCTGCAACAGCAATAATCTTACCCTTCTTCTTAATGAATGATGAATCAACTGCAACAATTTTTGATATTTTATCGTATCGGTCCTCCAATCTGATTTTTTGCGATAAATGTTTCTGTAAACGTATAGCTTTCGAAGCGTTGAAATACATATCCATTACTCCGCAAAAGGAATTCACGTTTTAATGAATTCTTCGTGGTGTCCCTCTTCAGTTATGACGAGTATGTCTATTCCATCTCCCGACATTGCATCCCGCGAGAGTGCTGATTTTAGTGACTTTATCACTATTTCCTTTGCTTCTCTTACAGTTAGATCCTTCCGGTAAGAGGATTCAATTATTCCTATTGCTATTGGCGCACCAGTACCTATTGCTGCGTAGTCATCCTCTATTAGAGAGCCTACAGGATCCATCACATACAGATGCGGGCCTTCATCGTCTATTCCGCCGACAAGAACTTCTGACATCAACGGCATATACTTGTATGAATACAACATATTTGCTATTAGTTTAGAGACCGTTTTTACCAGAGCCTTTTTCTCCAGAGTTAATTCATAATATTTAATCTCGGCTTTTATACTCTTTGCTATGGCTTGCATATCAGCAATCATTCCAGCCGCGGCCATACCTATCTTGTCTGTAATAAGGAATACTTTTTTCGCTGCTTTACTCATAATGAATCCTCCGTAACTAAAACGTCTTTCAGCTCCCAACACCACTCCATTATTAACCTTTATTCCTACTGCTGTTGCACCACCATAATAATACATTAGATTTCCCACCGCTGGCATCTTTACATTTAAAAATAAAAATACTTTCGGTGTAGCGTGCGCCACTACCTAATTGAACATAGGATACTAGAATACTAGTAATACCGTCATAAGCAGAAAATGAGGTATCGAAAAATGATTAAATGTCCCGAATGTCATAGTACTAACATTATATGGGATCAAAAGAACGGTTATATAGTATGCACTAACTGCGGGCTTGTATTAGATCGAATATATATAAATGTAACCAGTAGAAATTCTATAGAAAGTGTGGGCTCAGGTCATAGAATATTAATAAGCGAAGTCTTCAATAAAAAGAAGCGCAGTAATGAATACCGTAGACGAACTCATAGATTAAGAAAAATAACTAAACTTATAAATGAAATAAAAATAAAACCTTATCTAACACTAGACACTGATGCAGTTAATGAATATCTTAAGG
>CAZWTS010000271.1:0-6482 GCA_964637085.1 uncultured Desulfurococcales archaeon
GGTATCGTAACTACTATTCTATTGTCTTCACTAGCCCGTCTATCCCAGGGTACTATGATTAATGCTCCCATGCAATTAATTTTACAAAGACCCAATTCCTCTATGATCTCATCTACATTGCACTCCAATACATTAACATAACCTAGATACTTAGATACAGAATTGAGAAAGCCATGTTTGTCCCCAGTATACAATAGTTTACCATCTAAAAGTATTCCGAAATAATCTCCTAGTTCAAGGGCCTCATTTAGATCATGTGTAACTAATACTATTGTTTTATTGTAATGCTGCTTTATGTTTCTGAGTATCTCCTCTAAATGTATGCGTGCATCATAATGTATTCCTGTAAAAGGTTCGTCTAATAGAAGTATTTTGGGATCAACCACTAGTGCTCTAATAATAGCTACTTTCTTTCGCTCACCACCACTAAGTGTTAGGGGATACCTATGCCTGATACCGTAGATACCGGCTAATTTCAAGTATTCTTCAATAACCTCGTTATCAACTATGCGGGCTTTACGAGTCCTCAACCCAAACAAAATATTCTCCTCAACGGTCATATGGGGAAACAAAGCATTTGATTGGGGAACATATCCGACACTACGTTCCCAGGGAGGTAAGTGATCTACAGATTCTCCGTCAAATAGTACTTGACCGTGATATTTTATGAGACCTGCAATGACTTTTAATGTTGTTGTTTTACCAGCTCCATTCGGTCCCACTAGTACATAGGCTTTACCAGAAGGTATCGTTAAAGATATTTTCTTTAGTATGAAGTTCTCTACCTCAAGTAATTCCACTCTTGTCATATAGTGCTTCACCCATATATCCCCATTTCCTCAATATTTTTGTTTCAATTAATTCTATTATGTACTGGAATAATAGAGCAAGTAGACCCAATAGTATTATCAATGCAATTATTTCGTCTACAGATATCGTAGAATAAGCCCGTACCATGAGGTAACCTAAACCACTACTTAAAGCCAAGTACTCAGTAACAAAAACGAGCTTCCAGCTATGACCCACCTCAAGCTTCAATAGGGAGGCTAGATGAGTTATCGATAACGGTATAATTATCTTGAAGACTACATCTTTCTTTGAAGCCCCTAATGTTAATGCGACATCCACTATCTCGGGATCAACATTCTTTTTACCACTCATAAACGAATAGACTATCGGAAACCCTACACAGACGGCTACCGCTACTATAGCTAACACATCGTTTAAACCCACCCATAACATTAGTAATGGTATGAATGCAAAGGAGGGCGTAACTGTTATAAACGCTACTAAGGGATAGATAAGGTCTCTAAATACTCTATAAAGCATTGAAATCACCCCTAAAGTGAAACCTAAAAATAAGCCTATTAGAAAGCCTACAGCAACCCTATATAGCGTTACAACTATATTTACTAGAAGAGACTCACGTTGCCATAATTTTACAAACGCCTTCAATACGTCTAACGGCGTAGGGAATAAGTAATGCGGGACAAATAATGATAAAGCATACCATATAATTAGTAGTATTATAATCGACAACAAATATGAGAGTAGCTTACGGGTGAAGATCATTTATTAATTTCACCTAAAATACTTTTATCTACGAAATCTTCTACTGTTATATTTGATTCAAGGACACCGTAGTCTCGTAGGTAGTTTATGTACTTGGCTATTTCTATTAGATCTATATTTGTAGTATAGTCTAAGTGTTTCATAGACTCCCTCATTATGCTAGTATCGCTTGCCAAGTGCTTTGCAACAATCTTAGCTGCATCATCAGGGTGTTCCTTAATGTATTTCACTGCCCTTGAGAGAATCCCAACTATTTTTACTACAATATCTCTATGACTCTTAAGGAATCCTTCTGTCACCGCTACACCGCTACCAGGCATTGAAGACCATATCTCCTGGCTTCTAACTAGTACTCTAGCACCCATTGCTTCAGCAAGAGTCACGTAATGCTCAGGTATTGATGCAGCATCAATTTTTCCGGATACTACTGCACCTACAGCTACAAAGGGAGGCATTCGTTTTAGGTCGAAGCTTATATTGTATTTATCTTCAACTAGCTTTACTAGAAGCCATGTGGGTGAACCTGGACCCGTAGCTGAGATAGCCTTGCCGTTAAGTTGAGTTATATTAGTGTATTTTGAATTAGCTACTATAGCATATCCGTGTAGATGAGTCATTGCAACTAGCTTTATGGGTACACCCTTAGCTTTAACCATGAGGAGAGGACCTATACAAGCCAATGCAACATCTATGTCTTCCTTAGCCATAGCTGCTGCTAGTTCAAGTCCTGTTGAGAATGCTTTGTAGTCCACGTTTATACCAGCGTCTTTAAACCATCCCTTATCTAATGCTATCCAAAAAGCCGCTGAATGATCATTTAGTTCGACAGCAAACCTAACTGTTTCCGAACCATAACCTATAATGCTATTATAGTATAAGGTTGCTGATATCGATATTACAATTATAATTGTTATTAATAGAGGCGCCACTAGTTTCCGAGACGTCATGTACAATCACAGTATTAGACTAATAGTGTTCTCAAATATAAATCTTTTATTTATTGTAAAACATTTTTATTTTACAAGCACTATGAAACTATTCCAAAATCTTATTGGGAAAATTTATAGTAGACTAGTAAAATTGTTTCAGCGAGCACCCATGAGGCAAAGGGACTTTGCATATTACGGGCTAACAGCATTTATGACAGCACTTACGGGGATTACAGCTCAAATACGATTTTATGTAGGCCCTATACCCTTTACTATGCAGAATTTTGCTGTTATCCTAAGCGGTTTACTGTTACCTCCTTTTTACGCTCTTCTCAGCCAATTATTATATTTATCATTAATAGCTTTGGGCATACCCTTGGCCTCTAATTTTAGTGGCGGACTCGGAGTACTATTGGGATATACTGCTGGTTATCTGTGGGGCTTCCCGATAACTGCTTTCTTAATGTCTATTCTAAGCCGATATTATCTCAGTAGGACTAGTATTAAACTAACGGATCTACGAGGCAGGGATATGGTTGTTCTCTTAGGGCTATCTCTTATCGCAGCCTTACCGCTCTATGCTTTGGGGTACATAGTTTTCCTCTACTATGCTTTACCAGGTACAAAGCTTTATTCTTGGGCTACAAGTATTTCATCGAAAATAGGCTTGGTATTGGAGAGTAGACTTCTAATCTTATTCTTAGTTTCTGTAGTAATCTTCGTACCCCAAGACTTATTCATGGATCACTTACTGGCTATTATTACCGCAAAGGGGATTGCGAGAATACTATATGTGCGAGGTCTGAGTCTCAATTGACAGAATACGCTATAGTCGTAGAGGACTTAAGGGTGATATTAAATGAAAAAGTAATCCTCAATGGAATAAATCTAAGATTGAAGCAGGGGAAAATACTCTTAATAGCAGGCCCCATAGGAGCTGGAAAATCAACACTGCTGAAAGTATTAGCTGGAATAATTCCTAGTTTATATGACGGCTACGTGGTTAAGGGGAAAATAAGAGTACTGGGATTAAATCCCATTGAAGCACAGAATCGCGGCTATGTAGCATACGTTCCCCAAAACCCTCATGCATTCTTTTTCGGGCGAGATGTAAGAGATGAGCTATTCTATGTTATGCAGCGTGGAAAAGATTTGTTTTCTAGTAAACACCCTGCTAAAGCTCTACTTAACGGGTTACTAGATAAGTCTATTCTAAGGCTCTCAGATGGCGAGCTCTATAGATTTCTTGTAGCTCTAGCGATTCTATCAGATACCAAATTGTTATTGTTAGATGAACCTTCATCTCACGTAGACGAAGGAATTCTCGTTGAAGCACTTGAGTATCTAAGAGAATTAAAGAGTCATGGGAAAACTATAGTAGTAGCTGACCACCGCGTAGATTATTTGTCTAAATATGTAGACGATGTATTCTTTCTAGGGGATTATAATGATACGAGAGGTAAGCATAGTTGGAGAAAGAAATCATCTAATAGTGCTGAAACCGTATTAGAAACCTATAATCTATCTATTGGATATAGTAGAGAGCTACTAGGCAATATAACTATTAGAGTTCAACGTGGCGAAATAATATCTATTATAGGGCCTAATGGAAGCGGTAAGACAACATTATTAAAGACTATTCTGGGTAAAATAGCACCTTTGAAAGGTATTATTAATTGCAGTAGTAGGATGTTCTATATTCCTCAGAAACCGTTGTATTGGTATTCTCATGAAACAGTAGAGGAAGAACTTAGATTCTACTCAAAAATATATAAGAGGACTAGGAGGTTCATTGATAATACTATTGAATTATTTAATTTAGAAGAAATACTTGATAGACATCCCTATGCTCTAAGTATTGGGGAATCACGTAGACTAGCTCTAGCATTAGCAGCTATCGCGGGACCCGATCTCCTATTAATCGATGAACTCTTACTCGGCTTAGACGACAAGAGTATTGTTTCAGTAACAAATACATTATTGGAGTTAGATAATCGCATGGGTGTTCTCGTAACATCGCATAACACGTTGTTGAAGAATATTTCAACTAGATACTATATTGTCCGAAATAAGACTCTCATTGAGGGTTAATTATTGATTACAAAGATATTGTCCTATACACAATACGTATTCGCTAACTCAGTGAGGAGGAAGAGACTACACCCACTTTTGTGTATTGTTTTTACAATCATTCTCTCCCCTATCATATTGCTCTCATCTTATCATGTAGTTGTTCTACTACTCATTGTCTTAGCACTTACATTGGTTTCCCTACTTAGCGTTAGGGTTTTCTTTTCAACTATTATTATATCACTATTAATCATATCACCTTATATTTTCTCAGCACTAATAGTCCAATTGATAATCGGCTACTATTACTATGATGTAATAATAGTTAATTCACTTAAAATAATAGACCTAGTATTTTTATCTACAATTATAGTATTCCTCATCGATGAAGTACGTTTAATCTCTTACCTATCGAAGATTTCCGACAGTCTAGCTCTTTTAGCGTTACTTACTATCAAGGTAGTACAAATCCTATTAGTTAACTTAGATGAACTACGCTTAGTATATGATAAGAACTTAAAGTGTAGCAGAGCATGCAAGATTATGAGTCTTCTTAAAGCATTAACCTATTCGTCTATAACGGATACATTAAATATTATAGAAGCCTTCTATACACGTAAACATCTACTAACGTCTAAGAGGGATAAGTATGGATGAAAGACTTAGAACGCTGCTAGACTTATTAGAGAAACATAGCGGAGAGTACGTTACTAGTTCAGAGATAATGAAGGTTCTAAGATTATCGAAACCTATGATTAACCGCTTAATTAATACACTTAGAAGTATGGGTTTTATTATAGAATCTAATCCTAGAAGGGGTTATCGATTAATTTCTATGGATGATTTAGCTAATACCGAACTCTATTTGACCGATCTTGAAACCTCATTGAGATATAGGGTACACTATGTTGAGAAATGTATTAGTACTCAAGATATAGCATCCATGCTCGCAGAACAGGGTGCACGTGAGGGAACTATCGTTTTAGCAGAAGAAATGACTGGTGGTAGAGGAAGGCTGGGGAGGAAATGGTATGCTTTAAGAGGAGGATTATGGTTTACACTAATCCTTAGACCACGTATAATTAGAGGCATACAACTCCTAAGCTTAGCCGTAGGATTGGGGATCGTAAAGGGTATTGAGAATCATTTAGGAATGAGAGCTTGTTTGAAATGGCCCAACGATGTATTATATGATGAGAGGAAGCTTGCTGGAATACTAGTTGAGGGAAAAATAGAGTCTAATTACATAAAATATGTTCTCGTAGGAGTAGGATTAAATGTTAACAACAAAGTACCCGTAGAACTTAAAGATACGGCTATAACGCTTAGAGAAATAAAGGGTAGAAAAATTCCTCGCATACCACTACTACGCTCAATTCTTCTACAAATAGATCATTACTATACGGTTTTATTTAAGAAGAAAGGCTTTGAAGAAATATTATCGGAATGGAGAAAATATTCTACAACAATTGGGAGAATAGTGAGAGCTACAACAATAGACGGCAGGGTAATTACTGGTAAAGCAATTGACTTAGACAGAAACGGCGCGCTCATAATAGAAACAAGTCATGGTTTAGAGAAAGTATATGCTGGAGATCTCGAACACTTGAGGTAATATTAGATGTTGTCTTCTTTTTAATAATCTCGTTCTTTACTGTTGCTCCTCTAACGCCATGTATACTACGGCTTCTTCAAGGCTCATTAAGGGCTCTCTTATATCAATTTCTCTATTAAGGAATTTTCTTATTTTTCTAGTAACTAGTTTTTTCAAAATATCTTTAGAGTTATGATAAAAGCCTCCCGTAATGCAAAAATCTGTTATTCCACTTAGTCTAAAAGCAGCGTAAAAGGCTAATGCTATTTCCTCTGCAGCTTTCTCTAATATGTCAAGTGATATCTTATCGCCTTTTC
>CAZWTS010000272.1:0-4857 GCA_964637085.1 uncultured Desulfurococcales archaeon
TATACTAGAATAGTAAGGGGAAGCACGCTCTCGGCCCGAGAGAACGTTTATGTCGAAGCAGCTAGAGCTATGGGAATGAGTTCTTGGGGAATAATGTTTAAACACATATTCCCAAACATACTTGCACCAATACTAGTAATATTGACACTCGATGTAGGCTCAGTTATACTCGTTGAAGCAGGACTAAGCTACCTCGGTATAGGAGCACAACCACCAATAGCCGACTGGGGACGAATAGTCTATGATGGATCACGATGGCTTATTCGAGGATACTGGTGGCTAAGTCTACTTCCAGGCGTCTTCATACTACTAACGGTATTAGGATTCAATCTCCTAGGTGATGCGCTTAGAGACGTCTTAGATCCAAAAGCTAGGAGAAGCATAGAGTTCAAGCTAAAGAAAAAGAGGTGAGGTTCATGGAAATGTGTAAACCCATATTAGAGGTACGTGATCTTTATGTAAACTTTTACACATATGCCGGAGTAGTTAAAGCAATAGACGGCGTGAGCTTCACCGTATGTGAAGGAGAAACCTTCTGTCTTGTAGGAGAAACTGGATGTGGGAAAACTGTTACGTCAAGAGCAATAACTAGACTAGTACCAAATCCTGGTAGAATAGAGAAAGGTGAAATCATATACTATACACCCTATGGTAAAATAAACCTTCTAGAACTACCCGAAGAAAAATTAAGGGAAATTAGAGGGAAGGAAATCGCTTACATATTCCAAGATCCAGCAGCCGCACTAGATCCACTATACACTATAGGATACCAGATAGCTGAAACCATGGTTGAACATAAAACAGTACCCAAGTGGAAGGAAGCTCTAATGAAGGCAGTTGATGTACTCCGAAGCGTATTAATGCCTGATCCCGAAAAAAGAGTAAAAGCTTATCCACACGAACTTAGCGGCGGTATGAAGCAGAGAAGTGTTATAGGCATCGGTCTAAGCAATCAGCCCAGGATAATAATAGCTGATGAACCCACATCATACCTGGATGTAACCATTCAAGCACAAATAATGGATCTTCTACGTAAACTTAAAGAAGAGAAGAGACTAACTATTATTCTCATAACTCATAACATGGGTTTAGTAGCTGAAATGTGTGATAGAGTAGCAGTAATGTATGCTGGAAACATTGTAGAGCTCGGAACAGTAGAACAAGTGTTTAAGAACCCACTACATCCTTATACTAAGGGCCTCCTAAAAGCTGTACCAAATCCGTTAACTAGGATTGAGAAGCTAGAGTCTATCCCCGGTACTGTTCCAAACCTAATATATCCGCCCTCTGGATGCAGGTTTCATCCAAGATGTAGTTATACAATGGATATATGTAGACGTGAGAAACCAAGATTAATAGAAGTTGAACCAGGACACTACGTGGCATGTTGGCTTTACTCAAGGTGATATATGTGACTGATAGTAACGTACTTGTAAAAGTAGAAAACTTGAAAAAATACTTCCCCCTAAAAGGCTTATTCTTCACAAAAGGATACGTAAAAGCTGTTGACGGTATAAGTTTCGAAATACGTAAGGGTGAAACACTAGGTCTTGTCGGAGAAAGCGGGTGTGGAAAGACAACTACTGGAAGACTTATACTTAGGTTAATAGAACCTACTAGCGGTAAAATACTATTTGAAAACCGTGATGTATCGAAGCTTAAGGGGAAAGCACTAAAAGAGTTCAGAAAAGAAGCGCAAATGGTTTTCCAAGACCCGTACACTAGTTTAGATCCACGTATGACTGTATTTGATATTATAATGGAGCCATTAAGAATACATAATATAAAGGTACCAGACCCAGAGAAATTCGTTGTAGACTTATTATATAAGGTAGGATTAAATGAAACACATATTTATAGATACCCTCACGAGTTCTCAGGTGGTCAAAGACAGAGAATTGCTATAGCACGAGTACTAGCATTAAAACCCAAGTTCATAGTATTAGATGAACCAACATCAGCTCTAGATGTATCCGTTCAAGCACAAATACTCAATCTATTAAAGGATTTACAGAAAGAATACAATTTAACATACTTATTCATAAGTCATGACCTAGGAGTAGTAAAATACATGAGCGATCGTGTTGCAGTAATGTATTTAGGTAAAATAGTAGAACTAGCACCAGCAGAAGAACTCTTCGAAAAGCCTCTGCACCCATATACGCAAATGCTTCTTGCTGCATTACCGATACCAGACCCAGAGTATCGTAAGAAGAAGCCTAGAATGAAGGTTCTAGGAGAACCCGGAAGCCCTATTAATCCTCCACCTGGATGCAGATTTCATCCAAGATGTCCCCTCGCTACTGATAAATGTAGTAGAGAAGAACCGCCTTTAGTTGAAGTGGAACGTGATCACTGGGTTGCATGCTGGCATTATGGTTGATTAATTATTTTTGCTATAAAAAACCCCTCTGTTCTATGGATATGAGGAAAGAATCTTCTAACCTTGGATGCTATGCTGTACCTCCTATAACCTATAGAGCCTTTAGGTAATGGCTCCTTTAGAATTATATTGGGTTTCACGCTTATTATTTTCTCTATTACTTCTTCTCCTTCCCATGGTATGAGTGAGCATGTAGCATATATTGTTTCAAGTGCTTCATCAACGACCGTATTAAGTAACTTGTACTGGAGTGCTGGGAACCGTTTAATCCAAGATAAATCATCTAAATGTAATTTTACAGCTGGATCTCTAGGTATGGTACCACTAGAACTGCACGGGGCATCTAATAAGGCTTTATCAATCCTATCACGCATTATCTTATGCATGGAATCCGCTAGTATAATCTCTATCCTATTAATATCTACACCGTATAGTTTTAGCAACTTCACCATACTGTTTAATCTATTCCTTGATAAGTCTATAAGTACTAGATCCGCTTTATTACTCGTTAACTGCATTATTAGACTGGCTTTAATGCCTGGAGCCGCACACGCATCAAGAATCCTCTCCCCTGGGTGCGGGTTAAGGGCTTCTACAACCATTGCGCTAGCTTTATCTTGTGTTATAATGAATCCTTGCTTGAGAAGTTCTAGTTGATATAGTGGTTTCTTATAATCAAGTACTTTAAGCATATACCATAAATCTTTATCTATTTCAAAGATTACTCCTTCGGCTTCTAACATTTTCAATGCTTTGTCATAGTCTATTTTCAACGTATTTACACGAATCCAATAGAATTCCCTATTCATAGCCTTTAAGAGCTTTCTTGTTTCTTCATACCCCAAGTTCTCTGTAAGTATTTTAACAAACCAGTAAGGATAGGATTCCTCTACAGCTAATTTTTCAATACTATCAGTGATTTCTTCTATAACATTGGTTGTATTTATGTTCCTTGGAAGATTTTTTAAGAACTTCCTCTTGATGTTTATGTATCCTTTAATATCACCCAAATAACTATCACCATAAAATGATAGCCAGAGCATTACTAGTCTTCTATACCCCTTGTTTACACCATATATTTCTCTTTCAATAAACCTCAGCTTATAGTAGTTTAATACTATATTCCATGCTATTTCATAGAACCTCCTTAAACTATATCCTTTAAGTTCTCTTCTCATTTCTCTAGCAACATACTGAAATGCTTTATCAAATGATAGTTTATGTTTATGAGCGTAATACAATAAACGTGAAACGAAAGCTGTTAAGCGATTAAGGTACTTTGACACACTACCTACCCTACTATACCGTAGTCCCCATTTTATTGGAGTAATGATTACATTTATAACATAAAAGTTTTAATTGCCCCCTTCATTTCCAAGACACGGATATTCAAAGACAATCCCTTTAGAGAAGACCTAGTTAGACTAAAACTATTACTACTCCCGCTGACTGGTGTTAGGGGATTGCTTGGAGTAGATATATACATTGTATTGGGGCTTTTAGCCGCCTTATACATAGCATGGAACCTCGGTGCAAATGATGCAGCTAACCCTACTAACATGGCTGTGGGATCAGGTGCAATAAGTCTTAGAAAAGCCATACTATTATTCGCGCTATTTGCAGCTGTAGGAGCTATACTCCAGGGCTACATGGTTATGAAGACTATAGGCAAGGGAGTAGTCCCCGACATAGATGCTGTTGGTGCCCTCTCTGCTAGCGTTGCAGCAGGTCTATGGGTTACTTTTGCTACATGGAAGGGGCTTCCAGTGTCTACTACCCATAGCAGTGTAGGTGCCGTGCTTGGTATAGGGATAGCATATATGTTACTTAAGAGCAGGCCAGTATCCGTTAACTGGGATGTATTAGAAAAAGTTGTTTTAAGCTGGATTATTTCACCTCTACTAGCAATTATATTAAGCATGGGACTTTACGTCTTATTCTCAAAAGTGGCATTGAAGCTCTATAATAAAAAATACAATGTTGACAAAATATTCCGATACCTTGTACTAGCTGGCCTAATATTCTCCGCCTACGCATACGGCACTAATGATGTAGGAAACGCTACTGGTGTTTATGTAACGGTAGTATCCAAAATATACGGTTTACCAGATACTAATACCATGTTCTTCTTAGCAATACTAGGCTCTATAGGTATAGCTCTCGGAGCATTTACATGGGGTTATAGAGTTATACGTACCGTCGGCTTTGAGATAACAAGATTAGATTACATAACTGGTGCAGCTGCTGGCCTTTCTAATGCGCTAATAGTATGGGTGTTCAGTACTGTTCCAAAAATCTTGTTCGGATATGGCATGCCTATATCAACAACACACGCAAGTGTTTCATCAATAATAGGAGTAGGTTTAGCGAGAGAAAGAAGCTTGAAGGCCGTAAACTGGAAAACTATCGGAGTAATAATAGTATCTTGGATATTGACTGTTCCGATCGCAGCATCAATTAGTTTTATATTATAC
>CAZWTS010000273.1:0-3715 GCA_964637085.1 uncultured Desulfurococcales archaeon
CACTAACGCTTGCTGGATGAAGCCATCCCTCCTCAATACCATCATCAAACATCTTAACAATATAATATGCTGTTTTCTTGAGCTTCGGGTAAGCTAGTTCTAATAACTCACGGTCACGTGTAGCATTATAGTATTGGTGCACAGTCCATATAAGTTGTCCGTGGCTATCAGCCTCAAAGGGTTCGGGCTTACAGTCTATTGCACCCACTAGCCCGTCCTCTCGTACACATTTAAGTAATGATGATATAATGTTCTTTGCTTCCTTAATGTATCCTGATTCAACTAGTGCTTTAACCATGTATGCCGCATCACGTGTCCAAAAGTGATGATAAATTGTTGGACCTGGTGTTATTTTGTTTTTGTCCAGTAGTATTTGTAGGGTTATAATATTGCGCCAATACCTTGATTCAACCCTCTTATCACCAGCCTCGAATGGAAGACCTCTATTAATAATTCTTTTCCAGTAGCTTCTCGTATCATCTAAACTAATACTGTCTATATTCACTGCCTGAGTGTCTTCTAAGGCCATTAACGGTATGAAGGCACGAAGCCTTATTATCCCATTAACGGCTTTAAAACGTAGAGCAGCACTAGCCCAGCCTATTTTAGAGGATGCTTGTTTCTCGCCATTTAGTATAGTATGCTCAGTTACATCTCCATTCTCCTCTAAAATATATGCTCCAAATTCATCTGCTTTTCTATCAACGATTATATTAAAAAACGAGTACTTGTCTTCGGGCATGGATACTCTAATCTTTTTCTCGGAGACCTCAACTCGTTCTATTAGGGCCACACCTAATGGATTAGGTGGTCTCACGGCTATGTAGGCTGAATCTATGTTATCGGCTTTTGCTTCCACTAAAACACCGCCAAGATTATTATCGTACCAAAAGAGTAGTTCGCCCCTCATATCATCTTTTATAATTCTGGAATAGAATATGGGGGAATAATCATCTAAGTACCCATATTCTAACCTAGCATTAGAGCCGTGCAATAATTTACCGTTTCGCTCAAAATAAAACCAGAATCCCGGGCTCCAAGGAGAAACCATTACAATTCCGTCTGGTGACACTATGGCTTCTCTGTCTTGTTCTCGCGAACCTAAAAGACCCCACTCCTTATATACTCTATTCATTGATACTGGTACATCTAACCCTTCTTGGAACCCCGGCTCCATGGGGTTTAATTGTTTAGTGAACCATAATGGCACCAACATTCTCCTGGTCGAGGCAAGAGTAGTAAATAATCCATGATGCTCGTAGAAGACTCTCTGTTCAACACCTCGCCTAATCTCGCCCATAACGTCTATTCCTTGTTTTCTTAGATAATTTATTACTCTAACGAGTAAGCGTTTACTCACGCATATTACACCCAATAATAGTGGAACATCCAGCACTAGGAGGCTGGACTAAGAGACTTGTATTAACCTTTCACGCCGCCCATTAAAAACCTTAGAAATAAGAATACATTAAAAACCGTATAAGTAACAAGATTATAGGTCGTAGACAGAGAGGTTAAAGCCTATGAGGATTCTACTACTATCAGATATTCATGGTAATAGCGATGCTCTGAAAACAATACTAGAGAGAGCCCCAAAACACGACCATATATGGGTTCTAGGAGACCTAGTAGACTATGGCCCGGAACCACACATAGTAGTGGACATGATACGCGATCTTAAACCCGAAATAATTGTACGTGGAAACCATGACCATGCCGTAGCATTTAATACTGATTGTCTATGTTCTCCTAAGACACACGAACTAAGCGTTTATACGAGAACAAATATCTCCTATAAATTATTGGCTAAGGAACAAATCGAATGGCTTAGAACGCTACCAGTTAAAATAAAAACTCGTGTAAATGGAGTATCCTTCTACATTGTTCACGGTTCTCCTAGAAACCCTCTCTACGGGTACCTTTACCCGAACCTAGACTACGAGTTAGTTAGACTCTACCTAACACCTTCTACTATGGCTGTTAGACCGCGTCTTGTTGAAGCAGACTATGTTGTAGTAGGGCATACTCATATAGTATTAGATATGAGGGTTAATAGCATCCGCGTAATTAATCCTGGAAGCGTTGGACAACCTCGTGACGGTGATAATAGAGCTTCCTACGCTATACTAGACCTTGATAGAAACGAGTTCGTTAACTATCGTATAAAATATCCTATCGAAAACACTCTGAGAAAACTAGAATTACTTGGCCTAGAGAGGAAATACTATGATTGGCTTAAAAGAATATTATTGAATGCTAGAGTCTAGAGGGGGAACTATTTTAAACAATTAATGAGCTCTTATTTTTCCTCTAGGTGTGGGTTATAGTGTATGAAGCAGCAATAATAACATCAATAATCGCTACTGGTATCGCCTTCTATGCTTTCTATGTGAACCGAAGCCTCCAAAGAGATCTTGAGGACCATAGGGAAAAGATGGAGAGAATTAAGGGATACGTAGGTGAAGTCGTTATAATAAGAAAAGAGTTGAAGAATCTTATAAGAGATATTAATGAGCTTTCAAGTAAAGTAGAATACTTAGAAACCCGTACTAACGGTTTAGAAGATAGGCAATCATCTACTGATAGAAGACTAGAAGGCGTAGTTGAATCCAATAATAGAGTCCTAGGAGAAATAGCGATGATTAAGACAGAATTAGATTCCGTGAAGACTAGGCTAGAGAAATTAGAAATAGCATTAACGGGTATTTCCTCGAGGACTCGGACTATTGATCGTCTCGAGAAAGAAGTAAGCGAACTTAAATCAACTGTTGAATCAATTAAGAATATAGGGGTAGAGAAACCATTACAAAAAGAAGAGCGTGATAGACTACTTGTAGAGAAATGGTTGAATACACCTTTAGAGGAGAGAAGCGTTAATAGGATAGCGAGAGAGTTTGGAATACATCCCAGTACTGCTATGAGAATCCTGCGTAAACACCTCGGAGTAAACTATAAGGAGGCTACTTGGGATCATTGGAGAAAGCGTAGGGGCTGAGAAACCGTCTGAATCATTGAGAACGCTTGAGAAACTTTTTCATAAATCTCTCTAAAATCACTAGAATCAATACAATCTAATAATATGTTCTTAATTTCCTCTAATAACATTATATTACCGCTTCTAGTTGTCCTCATATATTTGTCTAGTAACTTAATACTCTTCTTAATCCTCTTCAATGCCCATTAACATACATTCTAACCATTACATCGGGTGTTAGTATAAAGGTGCCACCACTCGCCAAAGCAGTACCCACTGTTACCTCTACAAAGAATCTTTCTCTATTCCTTTTCTCCTCGACCAACTTTAATGCAGCATATAACTCTATTTTAGCCTTAAATAATTCCATGGAAGCCTTCTTCAAATATTCTTCTGGTTTCCTACGAATAAACCACATTATTATCGTTCAACCCGAATACACGTTTTAGGACTTCCATATTTTATTTAGGTATTCTAAGGATATAAATACTAGACATTATGGTTGAAGAAACCCATACCTTGATGTAGGGGAGTGTTGCCGTGGACTCGGGAGAAGAGATTATAATAAATACGGGATACCTTCTATATGGCGAGGATTTTGATATAATAGAGAAGGCCCACGTAGTAGTGGTGGGAGACAGAATACACTCTATAGGTAGGGGATGGGATAGTAAAGCAACCTATCAATTCCCCAATGGCATTCTAGTACCCGCTCTAGTTAATGCGCATATACATAGCGGA